>JBAXGN010000081.1 GCA_037139415.1 Verrucomicrobiota bacterium
AGATACGCCGATTAGGCGCGCCACGGTTTGGGCGGGGGCGGGGGAAATGGCGGGGGGCGCGCTTGGCGGCGCGTCCAGTTGCTCGGTCGGAATGATACCCGAAACCGCAACCATTTGCCCGTAACGATCCATGTCGTTCCTTCTTTAGGTCCTTGCTGTAACGCGCAAAACTTATCAAGTCCTTGGCAGGATTCAACAAGATAATGCAGAAAAAAATATGAGTTATATTTGGCAATCTGCGCCGGGCTGAAAGCCCGTAATGTGACAGCTTGGGGTGAAGCCCCAAGGAAACGAAGAACCACCTGATTGCCGCCGCCCTGAAAGGGAGGGATGTTCCATTCCATGATTGCCGCCAGGGTAGGCCCGTTCCCCTGTTTAATATTTTAATTGCCCAGCAATTCCATCTGGGTCGGTTCCAAAAGCATTCCACAACCTCCAGTCCTTAACACATGGTTCGCTGCTGCCAATTGACAGGACCTGAATGCCAGGCACTGCTGGAGCCGCTTTTCCTTGCCTAACGGATTTACTGAAGTCATCACGTGTCACGAATCCACTTAATCTATACCAAAGCATTACTGCTTCTTTTCCATCTTTTGGAAGTAACTCCATCCGGAATGCACTTTCTCCGGGATACGGGCATATCGGTACAGTTCCAGCCATAGGTGGCAAATCGTATATGTCTGAATCATTGAGCCATTTCGGATGGTCAAACAAGTGCGCCAATTCATCCAATGTCATGCCTGGGTGATAATTCTGTTTTAATAGCTGCATGATGGTGATCCGCCGATTGATCACTGGGAAGCGATCATCGTTAGCGATGATTTGTAAGGCGGGTGAAAGCGCCTTTATATCTTTTGTCTTAAACAGTTTTAAATGGAAAACGTAAGGATCTGTTTGAGGATTAAGCAGCACAGTCTGCACACGCTGATGAATACACCCGACACTAGCAAGACATATTAAAATTACAATGCTCATCAGGACGCTATGTCGCTTCATAAATTCCTTTCTTCATAGCGGCTAACGGCAGTCGTATTCTTGAACGCCTTTCTCATTCCTGGTTTCCGCTGGCCAGTTGGTTTTCATGGTGCCGACCATCCCTAAAAAGGCCCCTCGGGTCAATGCGAAACAGCCTGTGGTTTGGTTATTGCTTGCCCCTATTTTGCGAGGGGTTCGATGGTGCATAATCGCGCATGGTTCGGAAGCTGCGGCTCATTCCGCCTCATCTCGCTTTTTCTGTTCCAATGCGGCAATGCGGTCAAAGACGGTGGTGGCACAGCGGGTGCAGGCGTCCTTGACCGTCTGCCAATTTTGCCACTTTTTGGAAAGGTTCTTGTATTCAGTCAACCGTGTCTCTTCCAAATCGTAAGGGAGGGGATTGGCCAGTTGAATCTGTAATTGCTGCAACGCCGATTCGTCGTTGCGCTGGGGATACAAACGGTCAAAATTCCGCAACGCTTCGGCGATCTTCTCCGCGCCGAGTTGTTCGGCCAGCGCCACAAAATCCAGGTAATCGCGCGTTGCATTCCGCTTCAAGATTAGCGCGCCTTTGATGCGCAGGATCTCCTCTTTTGTCGGCAAGGTGATCGTCTGCTCGCCATAATTGACGACCGTGGTTTCCAGAGGTTGCTCCCGAATCAACTGGCGAATGCCGGTTTCGATGCCGTCGAGGTTGCCCAGGATTTGAACCGGCCGCTGAATGCGCGCCGTCTTCCAGCCGGCCACCGACTCCAATTGCGCAAGGATTTCGTCGTAATGCTCCCGCAACCCCGGCAACACATGGTCCGCATCCCGCGAGAACCGGTGCCGGGCGTGGATGGCCGAGGCGGTCCCGCCCACCAGCACCGCCTCCGGCAACAACTGTTGCAGCCGTGCGGCGGCGGAGAGAACTTGTTCCCAATCAGGCAGCGAGGTGGGTTGCGGCATAGTGCATCCAGAAATGATAGCGTTGCGCGTAGGGATCGCCGATATGCGCGCGGCAAACCTTTTGAATTTTCTCCAAAACGGCGGGCTTGGCCAGGATTGCCAGGCGTAACTCCTCCCAATCCTTGCGTTTGCCACGCGCGATTACATCGTCAATGGCCGCAAGGCTCAACTCTTGATGGTTAAGATGCCGGTGAACCATAAACTGGTCTGTCTAATCATCCGCCACTTTCAAATCCGTAGTATCAATAGCGCTAGTATCCCGCCAAACCATCTGAAAGTCAAATTAGTCCTCTCGCCTCGTGACCAGCGCAACCAATGAGTGGGGGAAACTAAACGGGCATTTGAGATGGGATGGTAAGGAGCCGGGAATGATCAGCGTCAGCGTCTTAAAGAAGGAACATCACCAGTGCGCCAATTACTGATCCGATTGATGTAAGTGCGAACATCAAGGACAAGCCCCATTGTGCCATGAAGGCCAGTTGGTTTTCATGGTGCCGACCATCCCTAAAAAGGCCCCTCGGGGCAATGCGAAATGGACCATGGTTTGATTATTGATTGGCCCATTTCGACTGGTTATGCATTTGAGTCTACCTTTTCTTTGAACCACCCCACCGCGCGGCTCAGTCCGAAAACGAGCAGGAATACGAAAATGATGAAGCAAGGGGCGACAACCGGCGGTGACACAGGGAGAAGGCAAAAGAACTTTCCAACATAGACCTGAGAGGTTCCCTCACTCCACTGCACCAAACCGTAGGAGCCACCTCCGATGTCAATACGCCAGTCTCGAATGGGGCTTATCGTTCCCATATGTCTAACAGTATTCCTGAACGCCCGTTTCGCTCGTGGTTTCCGCTGGCCAGTTGGTTTTCATGGTGCCGACCATCCCTAAAAAGGCCCCTCGGGTCAATGCGAAACAGTCCGTGGTTGGGTTATTGAATGGTCCCGTTTCTGCTGTATTTGCTGGCGTCGCTTCGATCCGTAGCAATATAGCCTTTATTGTTCAGCCGGTCAGTCATGATTTCCGGGACCCCAAAACACAAAGGCGTAAGCCTCCGCCGAAAAGCGAACGCTAGCGGACTGCGCAACACGCTCCACAGCTTCAGCGAAGGTCACATTTTTGAGGTGCAATGTAATCTTCGGACCTGAAAGGGCCTTGGCGGGAACGTCTAAGATGCAGTTGACTTTTTTGTGGTTGGCGTCGTGCTGCTTGCTGGCTTCCTCCAATTTCAGGGCGGCTTCAGCCAGGGTAGCACCGGCCAGCCGGAATTCTGGCAATTTGATGCTGCTGGCTTTTTCCAGCAGTGCCGCTCTTGCCTTAAGGGCTGGGTCATTCGTCCCCACCCCTGCGACGATTGAGGACTCGCCGCCCAGGAGCATGCCTGTGACCAGCAGGGTCAGCCATAAGAGTGTAACAAGTTGTTTCATGGTTGCTCGGGCTGTGCTTTACAGTCTTCCTTAACGCCCTTCTCGTTCATGGTTTCCGGTGGCCAGTTGGTTATCACGGTGCCGACCATCCCTAAAAAGGCCCCTCGGGTCAATTTGAAAATTTGCTGGACGAGTTGGCGCGGGAGCGTCAGCGTGTTTGGCCATGCAGGTTGAATTGAATCGGATGAACATCGGACGGTTTTTAATGGCGGCCCTGGTTGGCCTCGGTTGGCTGGCGGGGCTTTCGCGCGCGGCGGAGCGTCCGGGCGCGCGGCCGGCCCCGGATTTGGCCAATGAACCGTACGGGCCTCATGCGCGTCATGTGCTGGATCTCTGGAAGGCCAAGAGTGAGTATTAAACGCTTTTACTTTTCTGGAGCCAGAGCTAACCTCCCGCCTGATGAACATGCGGCCAAGTCCAATCATAACCAGTTTGGTTTTCGCGGTGAGCCTGGCGACGGGAGCGTTCGCCGCCGAGCCGGCGCCCAAATTGGTGCCCGGCAACACGCTTACCATCACGTTCCCCGAGATGCCGCCTACGTTCTACGCGCTATACGCCAAGAAGGATTTGAAGGCGCAGATGACCGTGCTGCTGCCGCGGAACTACGATCCCGCCAGGAAACACCCGCTCCTGGTTTATCTGAACGGCGGCGACGGCGGCACTGGGGATACCCTCGGCGTCGCCCGCGGGATTTCCGGGCAGCAGGATTTCGTCTGTGTCAGCATGCCACTATTCAAGGCGGACAAGCCGTGGACCCCCGGCTTCGGATACATTATGGTCGAGCCGGACGGCAAATACATGTGGCCTTTCTTCAAGACGATGCTGGACAAGGTGGAAGCGCTTGTTCCGAACCTCGACCCGGCGCATCGCGTGCTGGGGGGCTTTTCCAACGGCGCGCACGCCACCGCGGCCTTGATCGATGGGTCGGATGGTGAAGTGAGCCGGCTTTTCTCGGCGTTCCTGTTCGTGGAGGGCGGCGGCAAGCTGAAGCACTACGACTGGCTGAAAGGCAAGACGGTGATGAT
Organism: Verrucomicrobiota bacterium; assembly: GCA_037139415.1. Taxonomy (NCBI): domain Bacteria; kingdom Pseudomonadati; phylum Verrucomicrobiota; species Verrucomicrobiota bacterium. The sequence goes on from JBAXGN010000081.1 coordinate 4,374, forward strand.
GGTTTCCAGCAACGTCAAGTCCAAGCCGCGGGCGCAGCAGATTTTGGATGCGGCCATCGCCGCCGGCGCCAAGGGGACGTTCCTATGCGAAGACGTTGGCCAACATGACTTCCCGGTCGCGGCCTACCAAAAAGTGGGGGCCTGGTTGCACAACCCCGCGATGGAGTAACGAATACGCCTATGTTTTCACTCAAAAAGCAGTGTGCCCTGGCCACCTCGGTGCTCATCCTGTCCTGCGTGCTCGCAGTTCGAGCGGCCACCCCGCCGGCCACCCAAGCGCAAAAGGGCGGGGGAATTGCGCCGCCTCCCCCAGTTCAGACGGCCACGACCCACCCGATGAAGTACTACCTTTCACTGCCCAAAAACTGGTCCGCCAACCGGAAGTGGCCGGTGCTGGTGGCCCCCAGCGCCCATTACGGGGATAAGGGAGCCACCTTGGCCATGTTTGCGCGGGAACGGGATGCGCGCAAGGCCGAGTTCATCCTTGTGCAGCCTTTTGTAATCAATGCCGACCGGGTGGCCACCATGACCGAATATCGCGGCGCGGTCGCCACTGCCATTAGCGCCGCCGATGCGGCCACGGATGGACGAGACGAAGTCGCGCGCGGCAAATTCGATTCGGAGGGCGTCAGGGCGGTAATCCAGGATGTGCAAAGGCTCTATCATGGGGAGGAGAAGGTTTACATCACGGGTTTTTCGTCCTCGACGCATATTGTCTTCATGTTCGTCTTTGCCCACCCAGAACTGCTCAAGGGGGCGATGATCAATTCCGGGAGTTATGCGGGGCGCGGCGTGGATGAGGCACACATTCCGTTGCCAAATTCGCCGGAGCGTGCCCGGCTGGAGATTAAGGTGATCGTTGGCGAAGAAGATCGGGGGTACAAGTTTTACACGGAGAACTGGGCGGAAACCAAAACCAAGCTGCTCGGCTGCGGGCATCCGGCGGCGAAGCTGCAGTTGGAAATCATCAAGCAAGGCAACCCGGAAAAACTCAACCCGAGTCATGGCTGGTATCCGACGCGGATCATGGATTTTATCATCGGCGTTGAGCAGAGCTTACAGAAGTGAAACAGCGTGTGAGCGCCACTATTCGGCTTGAACTGATAGCAGAACAACTTTTTGGGACGTTTCCTCTTGCTGGGGAGAGGATTTTCATTGTCCGGCTGAGGGAACAGGCATAATCGCTTCACTTTCTTCCGGGTGATTCCGCTGCACTGGGAACACCCGATCCACCGCTTCCAGCTTGAACCAAAACGAGCTTAATGCAGCCCTGGGGGGATAGCATGGGCAAAACTCGTGCTCGCCATAAATCCTGGCAGTCATTAGAGTGTCGGCATGAATCGTTTATTTATCCTGGTAATTTGCGGCATCGCTCTGGTCACCGTGGACGGGGCGGAAACTACCAGCCCCTGGACCACGGTTATTGCGCCTGCGGGCGGAGCGCGGCTGGAGCGCGGCGGCAAGGAATTTGGCACGCTGGTCGCCGGATTATTCGAGGCGCCCTGGCGGTCCGCGAGCATGAGCGCGGGCAAGGCTGGCGAAGCGCCGCAGGGCGGCGTGCATCGCGGTCAGATTCTCGCTCCGGGCGGTGCGGTTGTGGACGTGGAGATGCGTGTCACCGCGCTGGCGAACGGCGCCCAGTTCGATTATCGCCTGACACCGCGGCAGACCCTGAAACTGAATAGCCTGCATATCAGCCTGACCCTGCCTTCCCCGCTTTGGGCCGGTGGAAGTTTTGTGGCGGACGGACAGACCGGAACACTCCCCGCGCAGTACAAGAACGCCGGCTTGCGCTCCGGGCCAACTAAATCCCTGGCGCTCACCAGCGCTGCTGGAGCAGCCCTGCGGCTGGACTTTGCCCAGACGACCACTGTGCTGGTGCAGGATGATCGACAGTGGGGCGAGACGTTTTCGGTGCGCATGGGCCCGCAATTCAGCGGCACCGAGGCATGGCCGGCGGGCAAGACCCTGACGCTGGGTTTCACGCTCAGCTCGGATACCGGATTGAAGCTGGAGGAGGACGGGCCGGTGACCATTCGCGCGGGTGCGGATTGGCTGCCGCTGGACGTGGACCTGGACATTGAGCCCGGCTCGGCGTTGGATTTCAGCACGGTGGTGCCCCATCATTCCCCCGCCGGCAAGTTTGGCCGCGTGCTGGCCAGTCCGCAGGGCAAGTTCACGTTCGAGAAACGCCCGCAGACGCCCGAGCGTTTCTACGGCATCAATCTCTGTTTCTCCGCGCTATCGCTCTCGCACGCGGAGTCCGATCGCCTCGCCGAACGGCTGGCGCGGCTGGGTTACAACTCGCTGCGGGTGCATCATTACGAAGGCGAACTGGTGGACCGCTCGCCGGGGACGGGTGTCCAATTGAAGGCTGACAAGCTTGAGCTTTTCGATTATCTCTTTGCGGCGCTCAAGCAGCGCGGTATTTACATCACCACTGATCTGTTTGTTTCCCGTCCCGTCCCGGCCGCCGCCATCTACGAGGGCGAACCGGGTAACATCGGCATGGATGAATTCAAGATGGCTGTGCACGTCAACGAGCGTGCGTTCGCGAACTACCAGGCCTTTGCCCGGACGTTGCTGGATCACCAGAACCCCTACACCAAGCTCCGCTATGCCGATGATCCCGCGCTGGCGTGGCTCAGCCTGGTGAACGAGGATTGCCCGGGCAATTTCATCGGCGGCCTGAAGGGCAAATTGCGTGACGACTGGCAGCGCGCCTGGAATCGCTGGCTGGCGGCCCGGTATCCGAATCGCCCGGCGCTGGTGCAGGCGCTCGGCAAGCTGCCGGACGACCAGGACCCGGCCAAGGGGAATGTGCCCCTGCAAAACGTGTATGCGGGCTCGGCCGCCGCCACGCAGTTCAACGTGTTCCTGACCGAGACCGAACGTGATTTCGTGGCACGCACCCGCAAGTTTCTGCGCGAGGAATTGCGCTGCCACGCCTTGCTGACCGACCTCAACGCGTGGACCAATCCGCTTCAGATGCAGGCGGCGCGCGGGGATTTTGACTATGTGGACGACCATTTCTACGTGGATCATCCGCACTTCATGGAACGGCCGTGGTCGCTGCCGTCGCGTTGCGCCAATACCAGCCCCATTGCTGGAGGGGCGTCGGGCGGCCGGGGCTGCGCCTTTACGCGGGTGTATGGCAAGCCGTTCACCATCACCGAATTCAACTATGCCGCCCCCGGTCGGTTCCGTGGGGTCGGCGGCATCCTCACAGGCGCCTTGGGCGCGGTCCAGGATTGGGATGGGATCTGGCGCTTTGCCTATAGTCACAGCCGCGACAGCCTTTCACGCCCGGGTGCGTTGAATTATTTCGACGTCGCCACCGATCCGTTGAACCAGGCCGCCGAACGTGCCAGCCTTTGCCTCTTCCTGCGCGGCGATCTCGCGCCAGCCAAACACGCGATCGCGATCACCGCTGATCCCCGGGCGCTGTTGGATTCTCCCAAGTCGTCCCGCGACAAGACCCCGTCGTGGCACGCCTTGGCCTGGCTCACCCGGGTGGGCTGGACCCTTGGCACCGAAACCAAACCGGCCCCGGATGTGCTCGCGCTGGCGCTCACCGGCGGCGAGAGCGATCCGTTTGCCAACGGGACGGACAAAAAGATTCTCGACCAGTTCCGCACGCGCGGCTGGCTGCCCGCCGGCAACCGGACGGATGTTGCGAAGAACCTCTTTCAGAGTGAAAACGGTGAGGTCACGATTGACGCGCCCGAGAATATCCTCACGCTGGACACGCCCCAGACGGCCGGGGGCTTTGCCCCGGCGGGCCGGAAGATCATGACGCGCGCGGCCACCATCGAGATTACCGAGACGGACGCCACCGTCTGGGTCAGCAGCCTGGATGGCAACCCGATCGCCACGAGCAAGCGGCTCCTGATCACCCACCTCACCGATCTTCAGAACACGGATATTCGTTACGGCGACCGCGCCCGACAGGTGTTGCTGGCGTGGGGCAAACTCCCGCACCTGGTCCGCGCCGGACGCGCCACCATCAACCTCCACCTCAAGGATGCCAGCCGCGCCAAGGTCTATGGCTTGACGACCAGCGGCAAGCGGTTGGGCGAAATCCCCGCGAACGCCCAAGGCGCGGAGGGGCTTTCCATCCCCCTCTCCGTTACCGCCAACGACAAGGCACGGATGCTGTACGAGGTGGAGATTGGCCGGTAATTTTGACGGCGAGAAGGTTCAGTTTGATGAACCTTGTCAACTCCAGGTTGATGCCCGCCTGGTTGTGCTCGTGCTCCCGGAGGACGATGAGCGTACTGCGTGGTCGCGCTTCTCCACCGGACAGTTGGCCAAGGCCTACAGTGACCAGGAACCGGAATACACAGTTGCGGATCTGCGGCCATGAACGAAGGGGACATTACGCTCGCTCCGCTGCCTCAGTTTGGTTCCACAGTACTCGCTTTCAGGTCGTCGAAGAGAATCGAGTCGCCGCCTGCGAGGAACTCAATTTCAGTCTTGTCCACGTTGATGCCGGGATGGCGTCCTTTGAGGGTGGCGTGCCCTTGCAGTGTGGCGCTGAATTCCTCGCCCTGAACCACAGCGGTGACGGCATACCATTCGCCGGGCTTGAGCTTTAGCACGGCCTTGTCGAGCACCACGGCCTTCTCCGGCGTGTCCTTCGGCAAGTTCGGTTTGTCTTTCGTGATCGTGATGCCGGTCGGGGTGATGGTGACCCGACAGAGATTGCCGAACTTGTTTCGCAGCAGCAGCATTGCGGTGTTGCCGCCGGCGAACTGAAAGCGAAATTGGATCACGGCATCGTGATACACACGCTGGCAGGCGATCCCTGCTGCATGTTTGCGCTCCGGCGTCTCGGTGCCCTTGAGCGCACCATCCGAGACCGTCCACTTCCCCGCGCCCCAGCGCCATTTCGCCGTGGCATCGGGCCGGGAGAAATCTTCATCGACGATCAGTTGCCCCGGTTTAACGGGCAAAGGCCCTTCGGCGGCCAGCAGGGTGAGTTGTCCCGCCAGAACAACGGCAAACAGTGATATGATGTGTTTCATGATTTTATCGTTATGAGGACGCGCTTCATTGGCTCGCATTCCCGGATTGATCCACCGCCACCACCTTGTAGAACGCCCCCGGAACCGGCGTCTGGTCGGTAAAATGCGTGGCAATCGTCGAGGCGATCTGCTGGTCAGGTGCAGGCGTAAAATCGGCGCGCGGGCCACGGAACACGCGATAGTAGCAAAAATCGGCGTCGCCACTGGGCTGCCACATCACGATTTTTGCGCCCGCATCCGCCGCGCTCACGCTGAGGCCGCGTACCGGGGCGGGAGGGGTATTATCGTAGGCAGTCGTGTAAATCACCAGCGTTTGCGGATCAAGGGTATCGCGCAGGGCGTCGGCCAAAGTCAGCGTCGCCACCGGCCCCGGCAGGTCGCCAAAGGGATGCTTCTTCACGTGGACCGCATCGTAAAGGTATTTGCGGAATACCAGCGGCTGGGAGTGCTCAATGGGCAGCTTGATCTCGACCGGCATCGCCGCCTTATAGCGATTCACCACGGCGATGGACCAGCGTCCGTCGGCGTGCCGCACGGCACCAGCACGCAACCATGGATCCTTGGTTTCCACCGCCACCGCCTGTGCCGGGCCGCGGAAAAAGCGCACCAGCGGGCCATACGCGTAATGAATGTCACGCGTTGACAGGTCGTCGCCGCTCCACTTCGTCAGTCCCCATTTGTTCGCGTAGGTTTTGCCAACGGTGTCCGGAAAATCCATAAAGGTCCAATAGCCGATGGCCTGGACACCGGCGTTGAGCGATGCAATCGCGGCCTCGGCAAGTTGCAGGCCCACGAACGGCTCCAGCGGCGTGTCGAAATACACGCAGGCATCCATCTTTTTGCCGTTGATGGTGCGGCCGTCGCACTTCGCGCCAAATTCGCCGAGGATGAATTCCTTGTGTTTGGCGTGCGCCACCTCCACGATGCTTTTCAGGCGGCTCTCGAACCACGCATAAAAGCGCGGGTTATCCGGCGCGTATTCGCTGAAATAATGGTGCCCGCCATAGACCGCCGTAATTACATCCATGTTCTGAGCCGCCCATTCGATGGTGCTCCAATTCGCCAGCGGCGAGGCGTCGGTGGCCAGCAGGCCAATAGGCAACTTGCGCGCCTTGAATTCGTTGAACAATTCCTGGTGGTAATCCTTGAACTTCGGCAGATCGTTGAGCAGCGCGCCCCAGCGCCCCATCTGCATCTCGTTGCTCAGGCAATACAGCAGGATGTGATCGGCACCCTTTTGCCGGAACCATTCCAGTCGGTCGGCGACTTTTTTGGCATAGGCGCGGCGGGCCTCCCCGGGTGGCACATCATCCGGATCCCATGCCGCCATGTAGATTTGCGTGCCGGTTTCCTTCATGCGCCGCAGGTGATCGGCGATTTCCTCTTTCTGCTCCGGGGTCCATCGGTTGCTGTCGTTAAGCCGCGCGAACGACGGGTTGATTTCCCGCCAACGTTTGTACACCACTTCATTTTTCAGGGTGTCGCTCATCGGATGCGTGTGATGAAACGCGTGAAAGCCCATGCCCATAAACTGCGGCTGCGTGATGGTGTCGGGGTGAATCGTGATAATCCGTGTCACGTTGCCCAGATCGGGCAGCGGGGCACCAGCTCGCGTGCGTTCCAGGCGAACCTCGTCGAACCACGCCGTACCCCGCGCATGCAGGATCAGCCCGACGCGCACCGCCACGGCATTGCTCGGTGCCGTGCCCTCAGCCGTGAGCCGTTGCCACCCTTTCGCGCCGTTTTCCAGGTTCACCGTGCTATGCGCGATGCTGGCACGCTGGTTTTTCGCATCGAGAAACTCCAGGCACATATAGGCCCCGGTGCCATCCCGCGCACCCTCGGTCCGCACCCACACCGAAGCCTGGAACTCATCGTCGTCAATGGCCGGAGTGAAGGTTTTGGAATACTGCTGCCACGATGGCGTCCCCTCGGCGGGAATCGTCAACCGGGCTGCGCCGTTACCGTTGTGACCGACGGTGGGATCATGCGTGAATTGCGCCTTGCCTTGCGTCTGCCAACCGGCGAGGCCATCCCGGAAATCGCTTTCAAACTTCAGGTGGGAATCACGCGAAGTGCCGGGCGCAGACTCGGCAGCGCTAAGTGGCGCCAGCGGCGCCAGCAACAGGGCGGCAACCGCAAAACAAATCGAGCGTAGGTGCATAGATGCGTGCGCAAACACTGGTTGAACTCACAGCAAAAGGCAAGTCCGCAAGTCTTTGCCATGCAGTATTGTTCACACGTGAACTCTGGTTGGACCGGTTTGGTTTATCCCTTTGACGCATGGCACAACCAGCCTGGCAACGTCAACTCTGGGTTCGATCTCGAATTGCGTCGAGCACCCGTATGAACGCTCCGCAGACCGCCCCCGCAAAAGATAGCGCCACGCAAAGCAGCAACAGATCCTGCTTCAACATAATGCAGCCAAAGAGGGCACTCATACCAAGCATGACCATTATGTGAATGAACCACAGACTACCCAGGACGTTGCGGAAGATTTTCTTCATAAGGTTGTCGTACTAACTATGCAGCGGGACGCTTTGGTTGAATAGCATCATCAGAACCAAGCCGAACCGCAAAACTACAGATACTTGGTCTTTTGCACCGTCCGCCAAAGGCTACATCCCGTGGAATGAAACGCATAGGGTGACCCTACGCACCCAAGGTATTCCGGGCAAGTACGGAAAATCCCATCCCAAAGCCCCGTAGAGGCGACATGACCGACCCGGGCAAAGCAACTCATCTTAAAACATATCTCCCCGGTCCCGTCCCCGGAGAACGGAATCAAAGAGTTGGGGGTCACCCGACGCTCCGCCTACGATGCAAGATCATCGAAAGCAATCGAACGGCAGCATTCCGAGGGTTGACATATATACGCCAATGGCGTACATTATTCAGGAATGGAATTCATTGAGACGCCGACGTTCACCAGGCTTGGCCATGTATGAAAAAAGAATTATTTAAGCAACTGACGGAGAGCCTGCAGGAAGCAGGTCAGATCAAGCGGGGCGCGTTGAAGCCCGCGCGCGTGTTCCATGTGGACCCCAAGAACGACCTGGTAAAGGTTCGCAGCAAGCTGGGATTGTCACAAGCGAAGTTTGCCGGTCTGTTGGGAATCAGCGCGGACACACTTCAAAACTGGGAGCAGGGACGGCGTGAGCCGACCGGGCCAGCAAAGATATTGCTCAAAATTGCGCTGAAGCATCCGAACCTCCTCATGGAGGTTGCATGACGGAGGTTTTTCATTCGTGTGAATTGGCGTCATTCGCGGGCAAATTTCGTCCTCATTTTCTGCAAAGAGTACCCACTCTATTGCGAATGTTTGTCCATTGCGCTTTGGCATGTTTTTTGGTTTCCTAATTGGCCATGCGATTACCCATTGATGTGAAAACCTTAGCGCCGCAGTGCCTAACCCTGCTGCTCATGCTGACCGCGTTGTTCGCGGGCTGCACGACGACGCCTCACCGCGGTGTGACGATCTCCGATTTCACGTATCCGTGGTCAGACAAGCCGGCACCGAAAACCGAGTGCCGCCTGCATACCGATGCGGAGCGGCTACATTTCACCTTCACGGTTGAAGACCGCGACATCATCGTGAGCCGGCGCTGGACCAACGAAACCACGGTCGCCAGCGAGGACCGGGTGGAACTCTTTTTCGCGACGGATGAGGAGCTGCGCCATTATTGGTGCATTGAGATTGACCCGCTCGGCCGGGTGCACGACTACGCGGCCAGCCATTACCGGAAGTTTGACAACGACTGGAATTGCCCGGGGTTGAAGAGTTCCGCGCACCGCACGCCCGACGGCTATTCCGTCACCGGCTCCATCCCGCTGGCGACGCTTTCGCAGTTGCTCGGCCGTCCGATCGCGCGCGGCAGCGAAATACGCCTGGGCCTATTCCGCGCCGACTTTTACGGCACCGGCGCCAGCGCCCAAGGCCTGGTGAACGACGACTGGCTGAGCTGGGTGCGCCCCACATCGTCCAAGCCTGACTTTCACGTGCCCAGCGCGTTCCGGATGTTTGCGCTGCCATGACCAGACTGCCTGGCTAGCCCAAGCAAGCGCCCTGTTTCACCAGCAGGCTGTGAAGTTGGGCCACATCCACATCGCGCGGACGACACTTGCTCTGGATGGACAGCCCCGCCGCGGCCCCCGCCGCATGGCCGGTCAGCAGACAAGTGGCAATGAGACGCATATCCTCGACCATGGGCGTATCCACATCCAAACAACGTCCGGCAGCGATGAGGTTGTTTTAACGCCCGCCTCCTCCACCATCTCGTCCATCATGATTTTAGTGATCTCAGTTATCCAATTATGAGGCGGGCTGCAATGAGTGATTTCCTCATTCGTATTTCATGGTTGTTCCGGTTGCTTTCATGCTGCCGTCATTGCCAACGTTTGGTCCTTTTGCCGTGGACGGCCAAATCACTGAGAAACAGTTCCATTTTCGCCGCGCCCCCGCCCAGGTCCGCCCGTGACTGCGGTGGGTGACCGGAATATTCGCTGATCGCCGTGTGCTTACGCTGAAAATGGGTCTCCTTTGGGCTGCGGTGAATGTTGCTGTTCACCTCGCCCCAGAACGCTCCGACTACCCGGGGCTTGTCGAGATCCTGCACGACCACAATCTTCGGGCCGGAGACGCTGGCCACGTAGCGGCGGTACTCGCTCCACGCCCTGGGATTATTCCTTGGGTGGGCGGGGTTGCTTGGCTCGAACACCACCGTGATCGCGCGGCCGACCATCGGCCCCATCTGCGGCATGAAATCGCGGGTCTCCTCGACGTTGAAGCTTGTCACCGCAATGTCATGGCGCGTGATCTGCTCCCAGCCATTATAGATGGTGGGCGTGTTCCAGCGTTTCAGTTGGAGCATGTCTGCGTGGGTCATAATTTTTGTCCGTCGTTTACCAGGCGTGCTTTCAGCCGGGCGTAATCCACTTCCTGTACCGCCACGCCCGCATCCATTGCCAGGCACGCCGCCGTCGCTGCGCTTTGGCTGGTGACCATGAACACAGGTTCCATGCGGATACTGGCGAAGGCGCTGTGGCTGGCGCTGAGCGCAAAGGTGACAAAGAGATTCTCGCACTCGCTGCGCTTCGGCACAATGGCGTCGTAGCCGATCTGATACGGGCCGAAGCCACCACGGCCGGTCCCAATCTTGCCTTCGCGAGTCACGACGCCGTCCTTCACGATGCGGCGGATCTCGTGGCAGTCCGTGCCATAACTGCCGAGGCCGACGGACTTCGGGGCGATCTGCCGGCCAAAGGTGTGATGCTCGGTCATGACGAAGTCGCCCACCATGCGCCGGGCTTCGCGGATGTAGAGTTGGTGCGGCCAGCCACCGGTTTCGGGGAACTCATCCTTGGGCAGCCCGAAACGCTGCATGTCCTGGCGCACCTTCTCCGGCACGCGCGGGTCGGTGGCGAGGAAATGCAGGAGGCCGCGGTGGTAACCCTGCTGTTCCTGCGCGAGTTTTTCCCGCTCGGCATAGCTGGCCTCCGGCCAGGCATGGCTCGCGCCGGGCAGATTGCCGCCGAAGGTCGCCGTGTTGAAATCCCATTTCTGATTTGGCAGCTCGTCATGCTTGGAAAACCAGCGCAGGTCCATGGCGTCGCCGTTCGCCTGGCACGCCTCGATGAAACGCACGACGATCTCGTAGCGCTTTGCCTCATAGTTCGGCGGCGGGGTGATGGGCAGGCGATCCGCCGCCGTGCTCAGGCAGAGACGATAACAATAGGCCTGCACGCCGGGCGCAGGTGCGCCGGGCTTGCCGGGTTCACCTGCCTGGACCAAAGGGAGCACGCCGCTCTTGGGATCGCCCTTCACCACATATGGGTCGAGCGGGAAGTCGCGGTCCCACGCACCCTGCCCGCCTTTCACCCGCCCATTCGGGCCCGGCTGCAAATGGCCGGTGCGCGGCTTGTATTGCGGGTCGTAGTAGATGCCATTATAAACCTCGCGATACGTCGCATTGCCCTCGCGCAGGAGCGTGTAGCTCACGCCGGCCTTCGCCATCAGATCCCCCTCATACGTCGCATCCAAAAACATCTTCGCGCGAAACACCGTGCCATCCTCGGTGACGAACTCCGTGATGCGCGCCCTGCTCTTCCTGACGGAAGCGAGCCGTGCCTTGAAGTGAACCTTCGCGCCCGCCTCCCGTGCCATGGCATCAAACACCTGCTCCGCCTGATGCGGCTCAATGGCATACGCGCCGCCCGTGCCGTGGCCGCTGCCGCCTTTGGCTGCATGGGGCTGCTCCCACTGCAGCGTCTTGCCATAGGCCGCGACGAGCCGTGTGAAATACTCCCGTGCGATGCCGCCGACACTGCGCGGATCCCCGATGTCCACCGCGCTGAGTCCGCCGCTCGTCATCCCGCCCAGATGTTTGCCCGGCTCCGCAATCACCACCGTCTTCCCCATGCGCGCCGCCTGCACCGCCGCCGCGACCCCGCCGCTGGTGCCGCCATAGACGCAGAAATCGGCTTCGATGATGCGTAGCGGCTGCGCCTTGAGCGCCAGCAGCGGTGCCAGTAGGATGGTGGCGATGAATACTAAAACTCTGCGGGAAAGGAACATGGCAGAAATGTTTGCTGGCATACAATTGCTAATTCAACCATGCAAAAGCATGAACGGGGCCAAACAAGCAAAGTCTTACCCATTCGTTAGCCCAGGTAAGCGCCTTGTTTCACCAGCAGACTGCGAAGTTGGGCCACGTCAACCTCGCGCGGACGACACTTGCTCTGGGTGGACAGCCCCGCCGCAGCCCCCGCCGCATGGCCGGTCAGCAGACACGTGGCGATGAGACGCATATCCTCGACCATCGGCGTATCCACATCCAAACAACGTCCGGCAGCGATAAGGTTGTCCACCTTCCTGGGCACCAGCGCGCCGTACGGAATGGCAAAACCAGGCTTGCTCTGACTGGCACCGTAGGTGCCACCGATGGCAATTGTATCGGCCGCCCGCTTTCCGGAACGCGCCTCGGCCTGGGTCATCTTCCGTGTGCCGGCCAACAACCGCGTGATGCGCACGCCGATCTGCGGGGCGGTTTGAAGCAGAAACACCTTGTCGCCTCCAGGGCTCTGGCGGATTTTCTCGATCCGCTTCCAAATGCTGCGCCGGTGCTCGACTTCCAGGCGGCTGAGTTCGCCAATATTCAATCCATCCGTGCTTGGGCCGCGCAGGTTTACCCAGCGCACACTGGATAGCGGTTCAATCGTGCCAAGATTCTTAAACCCCGCAGCTTTCAGCTTTTCCATATCGGCACGATCCGCGTTGCCGACCCGGTGCACCAGGCCGATGGCGTGCAGGCGTTGCTCGTGCTCCGCCCCGGCCGCGGCAAAAACATCCCCGTCGCCGGTGGCGTCCACGACCACCTTGGCCCGGATGGCCTGGCGGCCCGCCTTGCTTTCAAGCACCACGCCACACACCGCATTGCCGTCCATCACCACGTCGGCCACCCAGCAATGGAAGAACATCTTTACACCCGCCTCCTCCACCATCTCATCCATCATGATTTTAGTGATCTCAGGATCGGTGGTTGGATCCGGCCGGCCGACCCGGTTGGTGGACCCCTCGGGATGGCTGGCAATGCGCTCAAGCAGTTCGTCACCCACGCCGCGCACCACTTTGGTCAGCACGCCATTTTCAGTCGCGTGGGTCGGGTAAACCAGCAGCACCAGCCCGCCCGCCCAAAGGCCGCCGAGATATCCGTAACGCTCGACCAGGGTGGTCTTCGCTCCCGCCCGGGCGGCAGCAATGGCCGCAGTAAAGCCGGCGGGGCCGCCCCCCACAACGAGCACGTCGGTCTCGTGCATGACCGACAGCGGACGTTCGGGCTGAATGATCTTGTCGCCCACCAGTCGGGCCGGGTAACGGTCACGCGCCGTGACCGGGACCACCGTATTTTCCCGCACCGCACCCTGCTTGGCGTTTTTATCCGCTTCGTCGGCGACCAAACGGGTGGCAAAGGGCGCGCCGAACCCGGCGGCAGTTAAAAGCTTGAGCAGTTGGCGGCGGTTTAAATTCGTGTTCATGGAGGTTATTTATCCAATTATGAGGCGGACTGCAATGAGTGATTTCGCGATTTTCTCATTCGTGCTTCATAGTTTAGCATTGAAAGGCGTCACGTGAATGTCGTCCAGTTCAATCCCTTTCTCCCCGCCCCAACTCTCCGCAGTCTACTTTTTCAAGCCCCACAGAGTTCAAAGTCGAAATGGAAAGGCGGTCCCCTAAAACACCGGTTGCGCAGCATTCGGTGTGGCGGAGTTCAGATCTGGCCGTTGTCCAAATCTGGGGGATTGATCGTTCCTTCGCTGGGCTCTTGCCAAACAACAATCGGCTTGCCGCGGGTGCCTGTCTGGGTTTATTGTCGGGCCATGAAACGCATCACGTTTTTATGGTCGTTGGTTGGCTGCCTTATCGTTGCACCGTGGTTGGTCGCCCGCGGGGCTGAGCACAACTTCGCCAAGTGGGAAAAGGATATCTCGGCGTTTGAACAGAAGGATCACGCCACGCCGCCGCCGAAAGGCGCGGTGCTGTTCATCGGGTCTTCGACTATTCGCATGTGGAAAACGCTTGCGCAGGATTTCCCCGGTCAGCGCGTGATCAACCGCGGATTTGGCGGGTCGGAAATTGTTGATTCCACGCACTTCGCCGAGCGGATTATCTTCCCCTACGAGCCGCGGATGATCTTCCTGCGCGCCGGGGGCAACGACATCAATGCCGGGCGGTCTCCCGAGCAGGTTTTTGCCGACTTCAAGGATTTCGTTGCCAAGCTTCACGCGAAACTGCCGGCCACCGAGATCGTATTCATCGGGCTGTGTCCATCCGTCAAGCGTTGGAAGAATGCGGAGAAGGAAAAGACACTCAACTCGCTGGTCGCGGCCTACGTCCAACAGACGCCGCTCACGAAGTACATCGACACTTACGCGATGTCGCTGGGCGCCGATGGCCAACCGCGGCCCGACCTGTTCATCGCCGATCAACTCCACTTCAACGCCGCCGGTTACCAACTGCTGGCCGAACGGGTTCGCCCCTATCTGCCGAAGACCCCCTGAGTCGCGCCCACCGTGCCTTCGGGAACGTCACGCTAGATATTGGCTTCCGGGTTGGACGGGCGGTCAACTGACCAAGCGAGGGTACATTTTGGCACCATGGCTTTTGGATGGTTCATTTTGGGCTATTTTTTTGCACTTAATTTTGCAATAAATCGCTTTGACTCAGGGGCGGAGTTCGTTATTCTCACGCCTTTATTTAGGATTTAACCAACTAAAGAAAGAACGACTTATGGCAAAGCTGACTGTTAACGATATTGATGTCCGGGGCAAACGCGTGTTTATGCGCGTGGATTATAACGTGCCCATGGAAGAAAAAGACGGCCAGATGGTCGTCACGGATGTCACCCGCATCCAGGAAACGCTGCCCACCCTCAAGCTGCTCATTGAAAAGGGCGGTAAACTCATTTTGTCGGCGCACCTCGGTCGTCCCGATGGCAAGCGCGAATCCACCATGTCCTTGGCCCCGGTGGCGGTCAAGCTCCAGGAAATGACCGGTCGCAACGTGACCTTTGTGGATGATTGTATCGGCGAGAAGGTTGAAACGGCGGTGGCGGCCATGAAGGATGGCGATATCGTCCTGCTGGAAAACGTTCGCTTTTATGCGGAAGAAGAGAAGAACGATCCGGCCTTCTCTGAAAAGATGGCCAAGGTGGCGGATATTTATGTGAACGACGCGTTCGGTTCCGCCCATCGCGCGCACGCCTCTACTGAAGGGGTGGCCCGCGTGGTCGCCAAGCGCGGTGGCAAATGCGCCGCCGGTCTGCTCATGGAACGCGAACTCAAGTTCCTCGGCGATGAACTCGACAAACCGGTGCGTCCGTTTGTGGTCATCCTGGGTGGGGCCAAGGTCTCCGACAAAATCAAGGTCATTGACCGCCTGCTCGAAAAGGCCGACTCCATTCTCATCGGTGGCGCCATGGCGTACACCTTCCGCCTGGCTCAGGGGTACAAGACCGGAAAATCCCTGGTGGAAGCTGATAAGGTGGATATTGCCAAGTCCGCCCTCGCCAAAGCCAAGGCGAAGAATGTGCAATTCCTGCTCCCGGTGGACGACGTGGTCGCCACCCCGGTGAAAACCGAAAAGCTCGACAAGAAGGGCAAGCCAGTCATCGAATTCCAAAACCCCACGGTCAGCAGCGACCTGAACTGCCCGGACAACGCGGCGGGTCTGGACATCGGCCCGGCGACCGTCAAGGCATACTCGGACGTGCTGGCCAAGGCCAAAACGGTGCTGTGGAACGGCCCGATGGGGCTGTTCGAGAACAAGGATTTCGCCAAGGGCACCTTCGCGGTGGCCCAAGCTGTGGCGGATGCCACCCAGAAGGGGGCCAAGAGCATCATTGGCGGCGGCGACAGCGTGAAGGCGCTGAACAAAGCCAAACTCGGTGATAAAGTCACCTTCATGAGCACTGGCGGCGGTGCGAGCCTGGAATTCCTGGAAGGCAAGGTCCTCCCGGGTGTCGCAGCCCTAAGTGAGAAGTAATCCTTAAATTTATGACGGGTCACCCGCATGATGGGGGGCCCGTCCTTAACTCAAACATTCAAATTTAATAATAACATGGATAAAACACGCAAACTCATTATCGCTGGCAACTGGAAAATGAACAAAACCGTTGCTGAAGCGTTGCACCTCGTCAATGATCTCAAGCGCGAACTCAGTTCGGTGAAGGAAGTGGACATCGTGGTCTGCCCGCCGTTCACCGCCTTGAGCGACGTTTCCAAAGCCATCCTGGATTCCAATCTCCGCCTGGGCGCTCAAAACATGAGCGAAAACGGCGTGGGTGCGTTCACCGGCGAAATCGCCGCCGTGATGCTCAAGGAATTCTCGGTGCGTTATGTCATTCTCGGCCATAGTGAACGCCGCCAGTACCAGAAGGAAAGCGACGCGCTGATCGCCAAGAAGGCGCTGGCGGTTCATGCCGCCTCGTTGAAGCCGATCGTCTGCGTTGGGGAAACCCTCGCGGAACGCGAAGGCGGCCTGACCAACCAGGTGCTTGAAACCCAGGTCACCGGCAGTCTCGCTGGCCTGAGCAAGCAGCAGATGGATGAAACCATCGTGGCCTACGAACCCGTGTGGGCGATTGGCACTGGCAAGACTGCCACGACCGCCCAAGCGCAGGAAACGCATGCGTTCAT
Source organism: Verrucomicrobiota bacterium (assembly GCA_037139415.1). Lineage (NCBI taxonomy): Bacteria > Pseudomonadati > Verrucomicrobiota > Verrucomicrobiota bacterium. Next base: position 20,594 of record JBAXGN010000081.1, read on the forward strand.
TCGCAGCGTGCTGGCCAAGATGTATGATGACAATACCGCCCGCAAAGTGCGTATTCAATATGGCGGCAGCGTGAAGCCCAACAATGCCCGCGAACTCATGAGCCAACCCGATGTGGATGGCGCGCTGGTCGGTGGCGCGGCCCTCGAGGTCCGGAGCTTTGCCGATATTATTAAAAATTCTATTTGATTTCGGCCCCAAAGCCGCTACCTTACGCGTCTTTGAATTGAATTATGTCACTGTTTATTACATTGTTGACGGGTGTGCTGGTGATTGACTGCATCATTTTGACGTTGTTGATCCTCATGCAACTTCCCAAGAAGGAAGCGGGTCTGGGGCAGGCGTTCGGCTCCGGCGCCACAGATGCGTTGTTTGGCGCCGGCAGCGGTAACGTGCTGACGCATGCGACCACGTGGGCGGCGGGCATTTTCTTTGCGCTTGCCCTGTTGCTCACCATCCTGGGTGCCCACTCCAACTTGAACAAGAAGCGCACGCGCGACTTGGAACAAGGTTTGGCGAACCGCCCGACCAAGATGGTCACGCCGCCCGCTCCCGCAGCCACTCCGGCGCTGCAATCCACCAAGTCCACCAACGCGATACCGCTCACTGTCAGTACCAACAAGTAAGCGAACGGCCAGACTTTTCAGAACGCCTCCTGATTCATTCGGGAGGCGTTTTTGTTTGGGTGGGATGTTTAAAACCGAAATCCGAACACCGAATTCCGAAAGAAGTCCGAAGCTCGAAAACCGAACCAGAGGTCAACGAGCGAAATTCAGGATCTCAAATTCAGACAGATGGCAGATAGAGCATCCCCCATTTCTCAGCTTGATAGCGATTTGGAATTATCATCGATATTTTTCCTGGCAGAGGGTGTTAGGAAATTCGCTGCAAGTTGTTGAGGTTGAATAAAGAGGATATAAAAAATTGGGGTCTCATGGAATTGCTGGACGCGCGCGTATTTTTAGGGTAGCCAAAAGCCGGATTCGCGACTGCCAATGACGGGAACTGCCGAACTGCTGAACCTGATCGCGCCGCATGTTCCGGACACCTTTATCAACGACTTGCTGCCACCAGGGTGCGGCCGCGGGCGCCGAACCTTGTTCAGCGCCGCGCAACTTTGGCGGGTCCATTTGCTAAGCTTGCTGACGCCAGCCCGCACCTTCAATCTGCTGGTCAAACTACTGCCTGAACAGCGCGCCTGGCGACGCTTTGCACACCTGAGTAATCGCGCTGCGGTGCCCGACGTCTGGATGCTGAACCAGTTTCGGGAGCGGATCGGGGTGGCGGGCTTGCGGCGGATCAACGACGAACTCCTGCAGCCCTTATTACCCCGTCACACCCCGCGCCAGTCCTTGGCGCTGATCGACGCGACCGACTTGGCGGCCGCCTGTTCGGGACACAAAAAAAGACCACGGGACAATACTCCGCGGCCCATGCGGCGCTCGGTTGTCGGACTTTCAAGTTCGGCCAGAGTCAATTTTTTGTCGGCTACAAGAAGCACACTTTCCGACTGTGGCTGCCCGCCTATCAACGGGGCATTCTCTTGGTACCGCTGGTCAGTTGGGTCGCCCCCGCCAATGTTTCCGAAGGCGTTTTTCTCAAGCCCAGCGTGACGTATGGTGTCCGCCGTTGGCAGTGGCGTCCGGACATGGTTGTCGCTGATATGGGCTATATCGATGCTGCCACCAAACGTCACCTGCGCGAAACGTGGCAGGTGGCCGTGGTGACACGACTCCGGGAAAACATGCACTTGGTGCCTCCGTTTGAAACCCCGCAGCCCGCCACCTGTCCGCAGGGGCAGTCCTTGACCTGGCTGGGCTACGAGGCGGCGGATCAACGCCATTGGTTTGGGGTGACGGAGCCGCAGCCGTTGTGTGACTGGTGTTGGGAAGCGTCCCAATGTGCCAGGCAATTTGACCACTCGCCAGCAGACCATGAAACGCTCTTGGGCTTGATTCCGATGAACACGCGGGTCAGCCAACGCTTATGGCAACAAGCCCGCCCGTGGATTGAACCGACACAGTCGTATGAGAAAAATCAATTGGGGTTGAGCGGGGGCTTTCTCAACAGCCCGCGCCTCACGTGGACCATGGCCTTGCTCGCCGATGCGGCGGTTTTACTGCGCGCACGGGTGCTGCTGGAGCGGCCTGTGGTTGCCCCGCCCATGCATGAATTATCCCCACGGCAATTGACCTTGGAATTGGGGTTGGAAATGCAAAAAGAACTGTTCGCCAAAAAATGAAATTTACAGATTTTATGCGGGAAACACTTCGCATTTCCTAACACCCTCTGGCATTTTTCTGCCAATAAATTTTTCTGCAAAAATCTTCCGACTCGGAATTCGGTTTTCTCACCGTTCCACCTTCACCGCCACCCAGCGGGCCTCCGGCAAAATGAATTTCTTCACTTCCACCGTCACGCGTTGCGGGCCGTAATCTTGCAGGATCAGCGTGGCGAGGTCACACGCCAGGGTTTCGATCAGCTTCCAGGAACGATCTTCTCCAAAATGCAGGAGCCGCCGGGAAACGGCATAGTAATCAATGGTTTTCGTCAGGTCATCCGTGGCGACCGCCGCTGGGAATGGGTGCTCCATGGCCACTGTGAGCAACAGGCGTTGTGCTTGGGCGCGCTCGGCTTCCGGCACGCCCACCCGGTAAAAAACCTCCAGTTCATGGATGGTGATGGTGTCCATAGGGGTATCAGGTTGCGGCGGCAGTGGGTTGCACCGCCTGAAGGAGAATCAGGGTCGGCCGGTTGACCGGCAGCGCCAGCGCTTCGGCCATGGTGACCCATTTGAATTCCTGCGCCTCGTCGTTCAAAGTCACTGCGGTGTCACCGGCGGCCCGGCAGGTATAATTCAGCAGGAGGAAATGCGCGTCCCGATAAAATTCGGTGGAATGAATGCAATCCTGCACCAGCACGAACCGCACGTCATCCACGTCCAGATCAGTCTCTTCTTTCAGTTCCCGGCGCAAAGCGGCCTCGGAGGTTTCGCCCCACTTGATCTTGCCGCCGGGAATGCCCCAGAGGTTGGACCACTTGCGGGTACGAACCATCAAAAAGCGCTGGCCATCTGGGTGATAAATCAAGGCGCCAACAGTGGCGACGGGATGCAAATCCTGACGTTTTCCCGGGGTAAGGTAGTGGTGCAGTTCAAAGCGGGATTTCTCCAGGATGTCCTGCAATTCCGCCAGGTGTTCCACGATCAGGTCCGGCTCGGCGTTGCGCAGTTGTTGCAGTGTGTTATAGCCGGTGAGCACGCCGCAGGAATACACGCCGCCGTGCTTGGCGGTTTCGATGTCGTGCTCCATGTCGCCGATGAAGAGGGTTTCCTCGGGGTTCAACCGGTTCTCCGCGATGATTTCCCGGATTTTCAGGCGCTTGTCGTACACCTGCACATAGGGTCGCGCCAGGAAGGCGTCGAATCCCATGCCGCGCGCCTGGCGATGATAGTAGTCGGAGTGAATGGAACTCAGCACAAACGTGTTCAATTTGCGGCTTTTGCAAAACTCTAGGAAACTGCGCGCATGGGGCAGTTCCACCACGGTATCCTGCACCTCCTGGAACCGGGTGTGAAACCAGATTTCCAACTGGTCCATGGGCAGGTTGGGCGTGTAGCGGTCGTAAAATTTATTGAATGGCAGGCAGAATTCCGCGCGGAATTGATCCAGTGACAGCATGGTCAATCCTGCCTGTTGAAACACGTAATTGGTGGCGTGCCACGCCGCTGGCAGGTCATCCACCAGCGTCCCAGACCAGTCAAAGATAAGATTGCGAATCACGGGACGAGTGTACCATTGGTGGCCGGTAATGCAACCGGTTGCCGCAGGGTCTTTTCCAGGATGGCATGGTCGTTGGTGGTGCCGCGCACCATCAACAGGCCGCGGGTCTCGTTGAAGTAATAGGAGCGGGGTGGTGCCAGGTTGATCCCCTGTCTTTGGAAGAATTGGCGTGCGGTGTCATTGGTTCCCATATTGGCGCGCGGGGCAGGGGAGATGCTGTTTGGACGGGGACCGGTGCTGCCACCGTTGCCCCGCTCGCTGACGTTGCCCGCAATGTTCACCTCGGCATAGGTGGCCATGCCCCCCGAGGCATTACCGCCTTGTCCGCCGCGATTATCCTGATTTCCCCCGCCAAACGTCGCGGTGCTCACATTTTCCAACCCTTGAACGAAGGTGTTACCATCCACCCGATACACGCGGGTGTACAAGGTCTCGGTGTCCTGGACCTGCCACGAAAACACCACCCCGTACTCTTCCACCGAATATTTGATGCGTTGGTTGGATACCTTGACCATGATTTCCAGCACGTGGAACAGGCTCAGGTCGCTCATGGGCGGTTGGATCTGGATAGGCACATCGTCCAGGTTGGGTGCTTCCCCCGTGGCACCAGCGGGTTGGCGTAGCAGGTCCACATTATTGCTGAACAGGAAATTGATGCCTTGCTTGTCCGGATCGCGCTTTTTGGATTCTTCCCCCAGCAGTTTGACCACTTCGGCCAGGCGCACTTTATCGAAGGACACCTCATCCAAATGGATGCGGTTCAGCTTATCGAGGATGACCTGGCGTCCCTTGCTGGTATGCACCAGGGGGCTGCGCGCGTAGGGATTCGGCTGGGGCAAAGCATCCGCGCCCGCCAGTTCCGTGCCGGGCAACAGGAAGCCGCCCGCCAGCAGGAACAACAGTGGCTGATGCCGGCGAACCAATGGTTTGACGCTCAGTGGCATGGTGAAACCATAACCGGTGGCGTCCGGTTTTGCAAGCTCAGTTGCGTGAGGTGTTCCATGGGGTGAACACCCCATATCTGGAAACCCATTGCGTGGGTTATCCTATTGTTCAAGTTGTCTATTGCATTATGGTTCATGACCTGCAGAAAAGCAAGTGGCGGCGTAACTGGCGTATTGGGCTTGCCCGCCAAACCTTGATCGAAGTGCTGTATCAGGAGGTGCAGCGATGAAAATGGCTAAGCCTGGCGCAATCACTGCATTACCGCCTTCCCCGTCGGCTCCTCCCCCGCGTTCGGCTGCTCCGCATTCCGCCTTACGAGCGCCGTGTTCGTCTCATCCATTAATCCACGCCCTATGAGTGATCCCTTGCCACCCCCCCGTCGAAATCTTGATTGCCGAAGACAGCCCCACCCAAGCCAAACGACTCCAACGCCTTCGCCTTTGAAAAACTGAACGGACTGCTCCAATGAAACCTTTAACCCTTTAACCTATTAATTATATTATGATTCTGCAATCCGCAATCCGCAATCCGCAATTTGAAGCTCCCCAATTCACAAATCCAACCATCCAACCATCCAGCGGTCCCCCCGCCTGCGTGCTGGTCGTGGATGACACCCTCGCCAATCTCCAGTTGCTGGCCGGCTTCCTCAAAGACCGTGGCTACCGGGTCTGCCTGGCCCCCAGCGGCAAGCTGGCCTTGCAAGCCGTCCAAACCGACCCGCCCGACCTGATCCTTCTCGACATTAACATGCCCGAAATGAACGGTTACGAGGTCTGCCAACGCCTGAAAGCCGATCCCGCCACCGCCGATATCCCCGTCATTTTTATCAGCGCCTTGACGGAGATGACCGACAAGATGCACGCCTTTGCCGTGGGCGGCGTGGATTACGTCACCAAGCCCTTCCAGTTCAAGGAGGTCGAGGCCCGCGTCGCCACCCACCTGGAACTCCGCCGCCAGAAACGCGAACTGCAGGCCAGCTACGCCCGGCTCCAGGAATTGGAGCACCTGCGGGATAGCCTGGTACACATGGTGGTGCATGACCTGCGTTCGCCCTTGAGTGTCATGCTGATGGGGATCCGAATGCTGGGTACCAGCCCGCTGGCGCAAGACCCCGATAGTAAAGACATCCTGCAAACCGCTTGCAGTTGTGCCAACACCTTGGAGAAAATGGTCACGCAATTGCTGGACGTCAGCCGTTTGGAGGCGGGCCAGATGCCCCTCGCCAAAAAGGAGTGTGACCTGGCGCAAATCGCCCAAACCGCCCTGGCTTCCCTCGGTGCCTTGGCGAGTGGGCGGCAGGTGTCTTTGTCTTTGAGCGCCACGGAGCCGGTTCCGGCCGTGTGCGATCCCGACCTGATCCGCCGCGTCATCGAGAATCTCCTGGGTAACGCCCTCAAGTTCAGTCCGGCAACTGGCGCGGTGCAATTGGCCGTCACGCGCGAAGGCCTGAATGCCCGCATAGCCGTGAGCGACCATGGTCGGGGAATCCTGCCGGAATATCACCAGAAAATCTTCGAGAAATTCGGCCAGGTGGAATGCCGGGAAAAACGGCTCGGCACCGGCTTGGGCCTGGCATTCTGCAAACTGGCCGTCGAAGCCCACGGTGGCCGCATCGGCGTGGAAAGCACGGTAGGCCAGGGCAGCACCTTCTGGTTTGAACTGCCGGGTCACTGATCACTGATCACTACCCATCTAATCCTTTCCTCCCATATTTCCCTTTTCCACCATCGCCCGGCGTTCATGAGAAGTTTGGACACATTCCACGGAAATGCCGGGCGACCATCGGGTTGGCGAGTGCGGCGGAAATGACTTTCGTTTTCAACACTGCTTGCGCTTGGGGCGGATATGCCTTAATAAAGACGCGAACCGCCGCCCGGTCAGGTGGCGCGTGAAAATGAATATGAACGAGAGCAAAAAACCATTGGTCGGGGTCATCATGGGCAGCCAATCCGATTGGGACACCATGCAGCATTGCGCGGCCCAGTTGGATGCTTTGCAGGTGCCCTATGAAGTAAGGGTGATTTCGGCACACCGGACCCCTGATCTCCTGTTTGAGTATGCGTCCAGCGCCGTGGCGCGCGGGTTGGAAGTCATTATTGCCGCTGCCGGCGGCGCGGCGCACCTGGCCGGGGTGACGGCGGCCAAGACGCCGCTGCCGGTGTTGGGCGTGCCGATGGAATCCAAATCGCTGCAAGGGCTGGACTCGTTGCTTTCGATGGTCCAGATGCCTGGCGGGGTGCCGGTGGGCACGCTGGCCATCGGCAAGCCGGGCGCCATCAACGCCGCCTTGTTTGCCACGGCAATGCTGGGAAATAAATATCCTGAGTTCCGGGCCGCGTACGAGCAGTTCCGCCAGGCACAGACCCAGAAGGGGGCGGCCAACCAACAAATCAAGACGTGAGTGCAACGGCAGGGCCCGCCGGGGCCTGATGTTTTGCCAGGGATTGGGGCATTCCATCCGTCTGCCAGTTTGGGCTTGCACGGTCAACTTTTTTGGTGGATAATGGCGTCGCGCGTTAGAGAAAAGAGGTCGCCACAAAGGCGGACCTCAAGTTCGTGCTTTTAGTCTGTAAGTCCGGTTACAATTGTGAAAATTTTCAGCGGCAATTCAAATCTGCCTCTCGCCAGAGCCATCTGTGCTTCGATAGGCGTCGAACTCGGCAAATGCACCATCAGTGCGTTTCCCGATGGCGAAACCTTCGTCAAGATTGAGGACAACGTGCGGGGCGATGATGTCTTCCTGGTGCAATCCACCAGCCCGCCCGCCAATCATAACTTGATGGAAATGTTCATCATTATTGATGCCTTGCGTCGGGCCAGCGCCAAACGCATCACGGCGGTGATTCCCTTTTACGGTTATGCGCGCCAGGACCGCAAGGATCAGCCGCGCGTGCCCATTACCGCCAAGTTGGTGGCCAACCTGCTGGTGGCGGCGGGGGCCAACCGGATTCTCACCATGGACCTGCATGCCCAGCAAATTCAGGGTTTCTTCGACATTCCCGTGGATCACCTCTACGCCGCGCCGGTGATGTATAACTATATTCAGAGCAAAAATATTAGTAAGTTGGTAGTGGCCAGCCCGGATGTGGGCGGGGTCAAGATGGCGTACGCGTATGCGCAGGTGCTGGAGACAGACCTGGCCATTGTGGCCAAACGCCGCACCAGCGCCTACGAAGTCGAGTCCATGGCGGTCATCGGCAGTGTGCGCAACAAGAATGTGCTGTTGGTGGATGACCTCACGGAAACGGCCGGCACTCTGACGGCGGCCGCGGCTTTGCTGCGCAAAAAAGGCGCGGGGAAAATTTTCGCCTGTGTCTCCCATGCCATCCTCAACGATGTCGGGGTGAAAAGATTGCAAAAATCAGATATTGACGAACTGATTACGACTGATAGTGTTTGCCGCCCCGCCGTCAAGGGCGTGAATATTGTTACGCTGTCGGTGGCGGGGTTGCTGGGTGAGGCGATCAAGCGCATTGCCGGCAATCAGTCGGTAACGTCGCTATTTGAGTTTAAAGGCGGGCGTACCAGCTAGGCTGGCGTCCGTATGATGTTTTTTAACGAGCCATGAAATCTGTGTCATTAACTGCGTACCCGCGCTCCTTGGAGCGCCGGGGCGGAACAAAGAAACTGCGTACCACCGGACGTGTGCCGGCGGTTATTTACGGTCGCCAGACCCAACCGCAAAACCTGGAAATTAAGAGCAAGGAGATTGAAGACTTGCTCCATCATTCCGTGTCTGAAAACTTGCTGCTGGATTTGGCGGTCGAGGGCGATGCCCGCGCCAAACGCTTGGCGATGTTGCGGGAAGTCCAGCACCATCCCTTGAGTGGCAAGATTTTGCACGTGGATCTCCATGAAGTGCTGGAGACCGAAAAGGTCACCGCGCAGGTGCCGGTGGAAACCACGGGCGAAGCGGCCGGCGTCAAGAATGGCGGCGGCATCCTCGAGCACGTGTTGTTCAAGCTGAAGGTGCGCGCGCTGCCCAAGGATTTGCCGGAAACCATTGTGATTGATGTGTCACACCTTGAAATTGGCAAAGCGGTGCATATCGGCGAGGTTAAAGCGCCAGCGGGCGTGGAAATCCTGGGCGATAAGCATATCCCCGTGGTCGCTGTGGCCGCGCCGATGACGGAGGCCGAAGCCGCCGCCGCCGAAGCCGTCACCACCGAGGCGGTGGCTGGCGAAGTGGAAATGATCAAGGAAAAGAAGGAAGATGGCGTGGAAGGCGCTGCTCCTGCGGCCAAGGGCGAAAAAGCTCCGGCCGAGAAGGCGGCAGCGGGTGCCGACAAAGGCGCAGCCAAACCGGCTGCTGGCGCGAAGCCGGCTGCGGCGGCCGCCAAACCGGCCGAAAAGAAGAAATAATATTCCGGCGGGCACGGTTAGGGATGCCGGGACTTTGGCATGGACGATTGGCATCTTTTGGTTGGCTTGGGAAACCCAGGCAAAGAGTATGTGCATACCCGGCACAATGCGGGGTTTATGGTGCTGGAACTTTTGGCGGAACGCTGGCACGCCAATTGGCGGCTGGAAGCAAAGTTTCAGGCCCGGTTGGCCAAAGCCGAACGGGGCGGCAGACGGGTGTTGCTTTGCCAACCGCAGACATTTATGAATTTGAGCGGCGAAGCGGTGCAGGCGGTGGGCGCGTATTATCAAATACCCGCCAGCCGGATGGTGATCGCGGTGGATGATGCCGACCTGCCGCTGGGTGAAATCCGGATGCGCCCCAAAGGCGGCAACGGCGGGCACCACGGACTGGAGTCGGTGGAGCAACACGTGGGCACGCGCGAGTATGCTCGGTTGCGGATCGGGATTGGCCGGCGAACGGAAGGGCAGCGAATGCTGACCGGTCATGTATTGGGCTCGTTTGATTCAAACGAGCAGGAACTGTTAAAACAAGTTTTGGCGAAAGCAGCCAGCCAGCTTGAATGCTGGGTGACGGCCGGGATCGAACCGGCAATGAACCAATTCAACGGGCCCATTGAAGGGCTCGTGTAAACGAGGACATAGAGTGAAAAAGTACGAAGGACTGTTCATCTTGAACACGGCGGGCAAAGAAGACGCGGTCAAGGACCTGATTGACAAGGTCGCCGCCGAGCTGACCGCCGCAGGCGGTAAAGTGGAAACCATCCAAAAGATGGAAAAGCGCCCGTTTGCCCGGGTGGCGAACAAAAAAGAAAGCTCGGGCTTTTACGTGAATATTATTTTTGAAATCCCACCCGCAGCGATTGCGGCGGTGCGGAGTCGCTTCGCCATGAACGAAGACATCCTGCGCACCATGATCACCATCATGCCCAAGCCCAAAGAAACCGCGCCGGTGGCGGCCTAACAAACCGTTCTATGGCCAGCTATAATAAAGTTCTCCTCATGGGGAACCTGACGCGGGATCCTGAGCTGCGGTATTTGCCAAATGGCAATGCGGTGGTCACCCTGCGGCTTGCCGTGAATCGCCGGTGGAAGACGGAGACCGGGGAAGAACGCGAGGAAGTGACCTTTGTGGATGTGGAGGCCTTCCGGCGTCAGGCCGAAGTGCTTGCGCAGTACCTGAAGAAAGGCAACCCGCTTTTTGTCGAAGGCCGTTTGCGCATGGATCAATGGGAGGATAAGAACACCCATCAAAAGCGCAGCCAATTAAAAGTGGTGCTCGAATCGTTCACATTTATTGGGGCTGCCAATCGTGGTGAAGGGCATCCTCCGGGTGCCGGTGCCGCGCCGACGCATAATGGAACGGTGACCCGTCCCGCTCCCGCCCCCGCTGCCGCGCAGGCCGCCCCTGCCATGGAAGAAATCCCGCCGCATGAAGGCGAGGACGATGTGCCTTTTTGAAATTGACCGAACCGAAACTACAACGCTTTAACCCAACCAACTGATATATGGCCAAGATTGAAGTAATCCTCACTCACAACATTGTGGGCCTCGGCGCCGAATCCGACCAGGTCAAAGTCGCCGCCGGGTACGCCCGAAATTTCCTTTATCCCAAGGGCTATGCCATCCCGCTCAGCGCGGGGAACAAGCGCCGGCTCGAATCCCTGCAACGCCGCCGGGCCGAACGCGAAGCGCATGAGCTGAACACCATGACCGAGCTGTCCAAGAGCCTCGGCAAGTTGCTGTGCGTGCTCCAGGTCAAGACTGGCGACGACGGCAAGATGTTCGGCACCGTCACCAGTGGCGCCATCGCCGACGCCTTGAAAACCCAGTTCGCCATCGAATTGGACAAGCGGAAAATCCACTTGGAAAAGGCGATTCGCGCCTTGGGCGAATACGAAGTCGAGATGCGCTTGCACCCACAGGTGCCATGTACGCTCAAGTTGCGCGTCGAAAGCACCACGCCCGCGCCGGATTTGACCGCTGTGGTCGAAGCCGCCAAGGAAGGCAAGGACGTCAAGACCGAAAAGGGCGACAAGGCCGAACGGCCCGAGCGCAAAACGGCCCGTCCGGCGCGCGCGGAGAAACCGGAAAAGAAGGATAAGGCTGAAAAAGCCTGATCCGGCCTTCGTATTAAATCATAGTTTAAGACCGCGTATGCGGTGTGCCGTCCCAACCCTGATCAAGGGTTGGGGCGGTTTGTTTTTTGGGCGGCGCGGCCTTGGTGCCACGGTAAAAGTCCGACCGCCGAACCACGGCTGCCGGGCGGCGGTGAAGCAACATCTTTCTTAAAAAAATGGTTCGCATAATCTGTGAACCGAGGCATGATTAAGCCATGAATTCCGCTCGGTGGGCCATATTCAGTGATATTCACTCCAATTTGGAGGCGTTGACGGCGGTCGTGGACGATATTCGCCAGCAGGGCATCACCCAAATGCTCTGTTTGGGTGATATTGTGGGCTATAATGCCAATCCTGCCGAGTGCCTTGAACTGGTGCGCAGGCTGGAGTGTCCGGTGTTGCAGGGCAACCACGACTTGTTGGCGGCCGTTGACGATCAGGATCGGTTGCGTGACTTCAATCCGGTGGCGATTGCCGGGGTGCTCTTTTCCCGGTCGCAATTATCGGCGGAACAAAAAAAGTGGCTGGCCGCGCTGCCCATGAATTTAAAGTTCGCCGGTTTTGGCGCGGTGCATGCCTCCTTGTTCGAGCCGGAAGAGTGGCATTACATCACCAGTCTATTTGCGGCCCGCGCCCACTTCGCCTCGCAAGACAGCCCGATTTATCTGCATGGGCATACCCATTATCCGATGGTGTTCACCCAGGAAGTCAAATCCCAGATGTGCGATGTGATTCAGCCGCGCCCGGACAAGGTGATGTTCCTGCCTGAATACCGCTATCTCATCAATTGCGGCGCGGTGGGCCAGCCGCGGGATCGCGATCCCCGGGCGTGTTACGGGATTCTGGATTTGGGCGAACAGCGGTTTGAATTTCGCCGGGTGACCTATGATATTCAGCGGGCGCAAAAGAAAATCCATGA
>JBAXGN010000082.1 GCA_037139415.1 Verrucomicrobiota bacterium
CTGCGGTACGAAACGCGGCGGCACACCTCCCCGTACCGCAGGTTTCCAAACCTGCTGTGTCGCCGACTTCCCAGTCGGCAGACCGTTTGTCATTTCCCGGCGCGCTCGAACTTCAAACACCTTGCAGGTTAGGAAACCTGCGATACAGCAGACTTGGAAGTCTGCGGTACAGTCAGAACCTGCAGTTCAGCGGAAATTCGCGCTACGCTGTTGGCGGCGGCACGGCGTTGCTCCACCCCGGCCAGACGCTGCTCCAGGGCCAATCTTCCGGTTGCGCACACAGCTTGGCTGTGACCGGATTATGGCGGATGTAACGGCTGATGCGCGCTTTCTCGTCATCGTCTCGCACCCAGTGGTTATAAGACTCCGGCTGCCAGAATCGGTCTTCTTCCATCTCGACCATCGGTTTGATGCGGCGCGACGTAAATTGCTTCCAGCTTTTCAGGATGTCACTGAGCGTATGATTGGGCCTTGGCCAGAGCAGCGCGTGAACATGATTGGGCATCACCACCCAGTTTCCCAGATAATACCAGTCGCCTTCAAAATGCAGGATGGCATTGCAAACCAATTCCGCCGCCTCCGGCCGGCGCAAATGGCACGCTCCGTGTCCCTGGTCCAGATACCGTTCCACTTGCCGGCGAAAGTCGCGATGGATATCCGCCTCGGAATCGCTGGTGGGCTGGCCCTGCTCCACGGCTTGGCACCAGCGCCGCAAGCGTTCGGCATGCTTGGCTTCGAGCTGAAGCAACACCGCTTTGGGCAGCGAGTCAGCCAGCCGGAAGGTGACGAAGTAAGAGGCCCCCTCCCGTTTGACGTGTGGGAGATAACCCCGAGAGTGGACGCCCGAGCGCATGGGATTTGCGGTCATTGGTTTAACGCCGGTGGCGCGCAGTTCGTAATGCACGCGATTCAAGCCGGGGTTCGGCTCATCATCTCGATGCGTATGCATGGCCGCAGGCTAACACAATTTCAGGAACATTGGCAACCTCGTACCGCAGGTTTCCAAACCTGCTGTGTCGCCGACTTCCTAGTCGGCAGACCGTTTGTCATTCCCCAGCGCGCTCGAACTTCAAACACCTTGCAGGTTAGGAAACCTGCGATACAGCAGACTTGGAAGTCTGCGGCACGAAACGCGGCGGCACGCCACCCCGTACCGCAGGTTTCCAAACCTGCTTCCAAACCCACTGGCTAAAGCAGTCAAAGCCACGCGCTCCGGTGGGCGTTGAGCTTGGTGCCATGGTTGCGACAGTCCCGGGTGAAAAAGCAGAACCCGCGCAAAGGACGCAACCAATCAGGTTGACGCGAAAGGGTAAAGGGCAAGCTGTTTTTGCTGTTTTCTCCCTCATGAACCTTGACTTTCATGGCGCTGGACGCGATGAAAGACGCGTGTTTTCCGTCCCAACAAGTTTTTATGCGCGGTGGTGTCTGAGCCCCGGTGCGGACGGCTTGCGCGAAGCGCCGGCGGACCCGCCGCCGGAGAAGCTGCTGCAAGTCATCTGGCAGCATCAGCGGCTGAAACGCCAGAGCCTGCGCCTGGTGGATGGCCGTTCGTTGCGCGTGTTGCACCCTGGATTTTGGAACCACGAACCCGGCCCGGATTTCCGTGGCGCGGTCATCCAGATCGGTGCGGAAACGCCGCGTTCGGGCGATGTGGAGCTGGACCAGTACCCGGAGGATTGGAGGGCGCATAAACATGATGTCAACCCGGCGTTCAAGGGTGTCACGCTGCATGTGGTGTGGGCGTGCGGCAGCCGGGGGCCGGGAGCGCTGCCCACATTGGAATTGAATACCGCGCTGGAGGCACCCATGGAACAGTTGAGCCGCTGGCTGCCCTCCGAGGAATCCGGGCGGTTACCCGAGGAACTGGCAGGGCAATGCTGTCCGTGTCTGCGCGAAATGACGGCGGACGAGGTGCAGCGGATGCTGCATGAAGCGGCGCTGGCGCGGCTGCAATGCAAGGCCGCCCAACTCCAGGCGCGCGCCCATGAAACCGGTTGGGAACAGGCACTCTGGGAAGGGTTGTTTCGCGCCTTGGGTTACAAGCACAATACCTGGCCGATGCAGTGCCTGGCGGAACAACGATCCCGTTTGCTGGCCGGTGTACGGGGTGCGCTGCAAGTCCAAGCGCGCTTGCTTGGCTTGGCGGGATTGCTGCCGTCCGATTTGGCCCGCAACCGTTCCGCCGCCGATTCGTATGTGCGTCAAGTCTGGGATTTCTGGTGGCGGGAACAGGCTTCGTTTGGCGAAGCGCGGCTGCCCAAAAATATCTGGCGTCTGGCCGGGTTGCGTCCGGCCAACAATCCGCAACGACGCTTGGCGCTGGCGGCGCACTGGTTGACGGCCAGCGATCTACCCGGCCAATTGGAGGCTTGGGATAAAGCGGATGGCACCGCGCCGCGGGCGGCGGAACGCCTGCTCAAGCTATTACAAGCGCCGCCGGACCCCTTCTGGTCCTGGCATTGGACGCTGCGTTCGGAAAAATTGCGTGCCGCCCAACCGCTTTTGGGCGCAGCCCGAGTCACCGATCTGGCCATGAATGTCATTCTGCCGTGGCTGTGGGTGCGGGCGGTGGAAGCGCAACGCGACGACGTGCGTCAACGGGTCGAAGCCCACTATCAAAACTGGCCCGCAGGGGAGGATAATGCCGTGCTTAAGCTGGCGCGCGGACGATTATTGGGGAATACCACGGTGCGCCAGCTCAAAACCGCCGCCGCCCAACAAGGGCTGTTGCAAATCACCCGCGATTTTTGCGCGCATTCGAACGCGCTATGCCAGGAATGCCGCTTCCCGGAACTGGTGCGCCAATGGCTGGCGCAACAGCGTGGTGAAACGAAAAAGTAGCGGTCGGGGTGGGCGGTTGCACCAAAACCGAATGGCGAAAACCGAAATCCGAAAGAAATCCGAATGCCGAATACCGAAAATCGCAGTGGAGACGGAAGACAAGTGGTAGCTCTGCGTGGCAGTTTTGGATTGCGAGTATTATCGCTTCCTCCCGCCTCGTGCCGCCTCGGTCTATGGCTGGCAGTCTTTGCCTGGACGATGATGGCGGCGGCAGCGACCAAAGGAGATGCGCGGGTAACCATGACTTTTACCGTGACCACCAACTATTATCTGGTTCAAGGCAATACCTTTCCGGAAATGATGAGCGCTGTGGAACAGGCGCGTCCCTGGAAGACCAATCATAACCAGTTCGATGGTTGGACGGAGTGGCGGATTAGTTGGAATTTTCACCACGCCGGCGCAAATGGGGAAGTACGGCTGACCGATGTCAAAGTGACTACCGTGGCCAAAATCACGGTGCCAAAACTTAAACCATCCACGGATGCCGATCCGGAAGCATTGCATCATTGGGGCACCTTCAGTGAAGGTTTATTACGACACGAGCTGGGCCATGTACGCATTGCCCGGGAGGCCACGGATGCCGTTAAACATCAGTTTGAAAACACCGGACGTTATGCCACGCCCCGGGAATTATCCGCAGCCGTGGAAACCGCCAATGACGGGATACTCAAGCAATTCAAACAAAAAGAAACCGATTACGATTGGAAGACGAATCACGGGCGGAACTGACCGCGACCTGGCTAGACGTCAATTACCGGGCCAGGGCCGGGACCATCCGAATCCTTCCGGCGGGGCGGGGGACGCTTCACTTGCACGCGTGCCGTCCCGGTGCCGACCAGGCTGTTCAATACCAGGCTGATGACCGCCATCAGCAAGGCGGCTTTGCAGGCGACCCAAAAACTGGCGACGTGGAATTCCTTGACCAGGCCGCTTACTGCGTAGAGCAACAAGGCGTTGATGACGAGGGTGAACAAGCCGAGCGTGAACAGCAACAGGGGCAGGGAAAGCACCAGCAGGAACGGACGCACCAAGGCATTCAACACGCCGAGCACCAGCGTGGCAATAATCAGATCCGTGGACGTCTCATACGAGATGCCATCAATCACGCGCGTAGCCACCAACACCGCAAGGGTGTTGATGAGCCAAGCCTGGATAAACGCTTTTAGCTGCGGCGACATACCGGCGCTAGAATGCACCAAGCTGGGGCCCATGACAACCGCCAAGTGCATTCACGCGTATCCGTCAAATGCCAAAACCTTTGCGATAAACCTTTCGGATGATGGCGTCCGCCTCGGGCGCATTCTTCGCGCGCATATTTGCGGCATCCCATTCGATGCGCTTTTGCAGGCGCGTGGCCAGATTCCCCACCAGCAATGTCTCGGTGAAGAGTCCGGAATAGGCAAAACCGGCCTTCGCATCCTCCGGCTTGCGATCTTTGCACGCCTGCACCCATTCGGCACGATGTCCGATGGAGCGCGGTAACGTCTTTGGTGGCAGCTCAAACGAATTGCGCAGGCTGTCCGGGAAAAGCTTGGGCATGCCGCACCAGCCACCGCAGACAATCACGCCCTTGGTGCCCAGGAAATAAATGCCGTTGTCCGGCAGGTCAAAGTCGTCGCCCAGATCCTTGGGTTTAGGCGGCATCTTGCCGCCGTCGTACCAATAGGCTTTGAGGGCCGGTCGCCCGCCTTTGGCGGCGAATTCAAACGTGATGATCTGCCAGGACGGATACGTTTCCTTTTTGATCGGGCTGCTCTGGGCTTCCGTGGCGGTCGGGGTATCCAGATCCAAGGCGTAAAACGCCGGGTCCAGATTATGCACCGCCATGTCGCCCAAAGCGCCGGTGCCGAAATCGAACCAGCCGCGCCAGGCGCGCGGGTGGTAATAGGGATGATACGGACGTTCCGGGGCAGCGCCCAGCCAGAGATTCCAGTCCAACTCCGCCGGCACCGGCGGCGTTTCCGTGGGACGCTCAAAGTCCTGCTTCCAGAATTTTCCAGGGCGGTCACTCCAGCAATGCACTTCCTTGACCGTGCCGATGGCGCCGGCCTGAATCCACTCGCGCGTGGCGCGCAACCCTTCGTTCGCGTGCCCGTTATTGCCCATCTGGGTGACCAGTCCAGTTTCTTTTGCCACCCGCGTCATAATGCGGGTCTCCTCAATGGTATGGGCCATCGGTTTCTCCACATAGACATGTTTGCCGGCGCGCAACGCGGCGAGGCTGATGGGAGCATGCATGTGGTCGGGGGTGCCAATCACAACTGCATCTACACCTTTGATTTTCTCCAGCATTACCCGGTAATCCTGGTAGTGCTCCGCCTTGGGAAAAGCCTTGGCGGTGCCTGCGGCATACTTCCAATCCACGTCGCACAAGGCCACAATGTTCTGGCTGGCGATGGCAGTGTCGCGCAGCACCGCGCCGCCTTGCTTGGCGATGCCAATACCGGCGATGTTCAGTTTGTCACTGGGAGGCGTCTGGCCCTGGCCCAGAACATGGCGGGGCACAATTTGGAAACCGATGCCGGCAGTAGCGGCAAGTTTAAGAAACTGACGGCGTTGAATGTTATGCATAAATTGCTTATTGGACGTTAAATTCCCGGGCAAGCTTCAACCAATCAAGCTGATTTAATGGGGCACCTGGTTAAGCGTTAATTCCAAATGCAGATGACCGACCGTCGAGGCGATGCAGCCTTCCTCATCCCGCGCCGGGATGATCACGCTCAAGAGTTTAAGCGGAATGGGAGACGGGTCCTTCCCGCTGCATCCGTGGTCGGGTTCGGCTGCCGTTTTCAGGGTCATTCCCGGAAATTCTGGAATTGCAGCGCCACGTTGAAATCCTTGGCCCGTACCGCCGCCATGACCGCCTGCAATTCATCCCGGCTCTTGCTGGTGACGCGGACCTGGTTATCCTGGATTTGCGTGGTGACCTTGAACTTTCCATCGCGCACGAACCCGGTGATCTGCTTGGCCACCGTGACTTCGATGCCTTGCTTGATCTTGATCAACTGCCGCGCATGACCGAGCGGCGAGACATCCGGCGCGCACCGCTCGACGCTTTTCAGGCTGATATTGCGCTTGGCCAGGCGGCCAATGACAATTTCCTCCAGCGTTTTGATGCGGAACTGGTCCTCGGCGGACAGCTTGATCTCGTTTTTCTCAAGCTGGATTTCCGCTTTGCTCCCCTTGAAATCAAACCGGTTGGCCAATTCTTTTTTGGCCATGTTCACGGCATTCTCGACTTCCATCGAATTCACTTCGCTGACGATATCAAATGACGGCATAACCACAGGCTACCGCTCCCGGCGAAAAAGAAAAACCTTTTTTATCGGACTTGACGCCAGTATTTGGGGCCATACTCTACCGCCATGAACACACGATTATCGCACCTAATCGCCCTGTGCCTGAGCACGAGCGCCCTGTTGGCCCAGCAACCCGCGCCTGCCCCGGAGGCCGCGCCCAAGCCCGAATTCAAAACCATTGTGTCGCGCCTTGAACTCAAGGATGGCGACACGCTGGTCTTCCTCGGCGACAGCATCACCCACCAATGTCTTTATACCCAGTACCTCGAAGATTACTTCTATACCCGCTATCCCAACCTGCGCATCCATTTCCATAACTCCGGCGTGGGCGGTGACCGCGCCGCTGACGCGCTACGCCGTTTCGAGGACGATGTCGCCTCGTTCAAACCCAAATACGTCACCATCCTGCTGGGCATGAACGACGGCAGTTACCGCGATTTCGACAAGGCGATCTTCGACACCTATCAGCAGGGCATGACCACGTTGCTGGACCAGATTGCCGCACTCGGCGCCACGGCCATCCCGATGACCCCCACCATGCATGACGCCCGCGCCGCGCGCCTGCGCGGCAAGCCACAGGAACCACGCGACACCTACTATAACGGCGTGCTGGCGCTGTACGGCGCATGGTTGCGCGAGCAGGCCCAGGTGCGCGGGTTGGGCTTCGTGGATATGTATTCCCAACTCAACACGCTCACTCTGGAAGCGCGCAAAACCAATGCCACCTTTACGCTGATCAAGGACGCTGTGCATCCCGACGCCCCCGGCCAGGTGGTCATGGCCATCGGGATTCTTGATAGCATGGTGCAAAAGGGGCCGGTGTCCGCCATCACCGTCGCCATCCTGCCCAAGACCGGCAAATTCGGAGCCCTCCCCGCCGTCAACGGCAAAATCACGGATTTCAAGGAAGAAGGCGACACGCTGAGCTTCAATTTCCAGGCCAACGCGCTGCCCTGGGTTTTGCCGCCAGATGCAGCCGAGGGTTACAAACTGACGCACGCCGGCCACCGCAACAGCAACGAGAAGATCACCGTCCGCAATCTCAAACCCGGAAAATATGCGCTGCGTATCGAAGGCCAGGCGGCGGGCACCTATACCGACGGGCAGCTCGCGTTCGGTGTGGAACTCGAGGAGAACGAGAAAACCCCGCAGTACCAACAGGCGCTCAAGGTGGCATTACTCAACAAAGACCGCAACGATCAGGCGGTGCGCCCTCTGCGCAACTTCTGGGGCGGCCTGAAGGGCAGACGCAACGCGCTGGGCAAAGTGCCGGCGGCGGAAAAAGAAGCCGCACAAGCCACGTTCGACAAATGGGTGAAGGATGAATTCACACCCGGCATCGCCAAACTGAAAGCCCAAGTCCTGGAATTCGAGAACAAGATATACGAAGCCAACCAGATTCCCGCCCGAAAATACGAAATCACCCGGGTGCCGTGATGGCTGGCCGCGAAACGCTTGGTGGGGGTTGACGCCGCCCACCGGTAGGCCATGTTATGTGCGTGAACGACAATCGTCTCGCATGATACCGAAAAACGAACCGCCACGCCGTTGGTTCGGGCTGTTGTTTATTGCCCTGGCCGGGGGCATGGTATTATGGGGATTCACCGTCCTGAAATCGCGGCTGGAGGGTAAGTCCTTCATCGTCTATTGGGCGTTGTGCTTTCTGTTTACCGGGCTCGCGGTCATCTTCTCCTTCTTTGAATCATTGCGACTGCGGAAGTATTACCAGCGAGAGCAGCGGGAACTCATCGCCCAAGCCATTCAGGAAATCCGCAAGGAGACCGGGGAAAAACAATGAGGGGACGGCATTTGGCCGTTCCCCCCTCCTGACCGACCGGCTTCCTGCTGCAAACCCTTCGGATTTGGCTTCGGCAGGTGCCGTCAAAGAGGTCGTCTTTGCACTAGACTATTCGGGCGGGGTTCGCAATATTGGGCGCACAGCATGAAACAATATGGTATGCAATACGGTTTGAATGAATAACCACGCAACAGTTATGAATACTGCCAACGATACCCTGACCCGTCGCCACTTCCTCCAGCTCGCCGCGCTGACGCCGCTGGCGGCCGCCCTGCCCGCCTATGTCTGCCGCGCCGCCGCCGCCGCCGATGCGCCGCTTTGCATCAGTGGGGTTTATCCGCACCTGGCGTTCTTTAACACATACGGGGAATGCGGCATCGGCGGGATTGTCCCCTGGGCTGGAAAGCTCTGGGCGATCACCTACCCGCCGCACCTGACCAAAGGCAGCACCGACAAACTCTACGAGATTGATGAGCAGTTGAACCTGACCGCCCGGCCCGAGAGCGTCGGCGGCACCCACGCCTGCCGGTTGATTCACCGGGAGTCAAACCAGCTCATCATCGGCGTGTATTTCATTGATGCCAAGGGCAACGTTCGCGCCGCCGATTTAGAGAAGCTGACCGGCCGCATGACGGGTATCGCGCGGCATCTCACTGATCCGGCCAACCTCGTTTACATCTACGACATGGAGGGAGCCGTCTATGAGGTCAACGTCCACACGCTGGACGTGAAAAAATTGTTCGCCAAACCTGTCCCCGGCTGGCACGGCAAGGGGGCTTACAGCAGCCAGGGGCGGCTCGTCATCTCAAATAACGGGGAAAGCGCCGCCGGCAAGGCCCCGAAGGAATATCTCGCGGACTGGCCCGCCAACGACCCGGAAGCCGCCGGGTTGCTCGCCGAATATGACGGCAAGAGCTGGCGCATCATCGAGCGTCGGCAATTCACCGAGGTCACCGGCCCCGGCGGCATCAACGGCAACGCCAAAGACACCGACCCGATCTGGGCCACCGGTTGGGATAAACGCTCGGTGATCCTGAAGCTGCTTGATGGCGGCGTGTGGCACACGTTCCGCATGCCCAAGGCCAGTCACGCGTTCGATCCGAAGCACGGCTGGTTCACCGAATGGCCGCGCATCCGCGAGGTCGGGCCGGGCACGGCGATCATGACGATGCACGGGATGCTTTGGAATTTCCCGCTGAGTTTCTCGGCGGCGAACACGGCGGGCATCCGCGCGATCTGCTCGCACCTGCGCTATGTGACGGATGTCTGCACGTGGAACAACCGGCTGGTGATTTCCTCCGATGACACCTCGATCATGGCGAACCCGATGGCGGGCATCTCGCAATCCAACATGTGGTTCCCACCGCAGAACTCGCTGACGAATCGCGGTCCCCGCGCCGGTTGGGGCGGCCCCTGGATGGATGACGCGGTGAAAGCCGGCGAGCCGAGCGTGCCGTTCCTGGTCAACGGCTTCGACCGGCGCGTGCTGCATCTGGCCATCGGTTCCCGTTTCTCGACCGCCGTGGAAAAGACCGGCGCAACCCGCTGCACCGGCGCGTTGCCAATAACCGAACTGCCGACGGACCTGGCAAGTCTGGCGCGCGTGAGCGTCGGGCGCGGCACCATGAGCAAGCCGGCGGCGGGTTACAGCTTCACCGTCAACCAGGAGGTGACGGTGTTCCTCGCCGTGGATAGCCGTCCCAAAGCGGCGCTGGACGCCGGTTGGGAGAAGACCACGCTGCAAGTGAAATGGGACAAGTCCAATGACGACGTGTACCGCAAGACCTTCCCCGCCGGTCGCGTGGAAATCCCGCCGCACCCGGCGGAGCATGCACCGGCCAGCTACGGCGTTCCGCACCTGGCGTTCCTCAAACCGCCGGGCGAGGCTGCGAAGCTCGAAGTGACCGAGCTGCCAAAGAACGGCGGCGCATTTATCCCCGCGCAGCCCGCCGCGCCCGCGCAACCCGCCAGCAACCCCATGGAAATCACGTTCACGCTTGAAATTGACGCAGCCGGCAATGGCAAGTGGAGCGAATACCAGCGCATCACCGTCCCCAAGAGCGGCTACACCTACTTCATTTTCCCAGCCGACTTCAAAGCGCAATGGCTGCGATTGAAAGCCGACAAGGACTGCACGGTGACGGCCTACCTGCACCAGAGCGACGCGGGGCACGATCCCAAGCAACCGGCGCTCTTCGCCGCGTTGGCGGACGTCAGCGAGCCGACGGCTTGCGGCGGCCTGCTGCGCCCCTCGGTGAACCAGAACCTGCTCTGGGCCGCAACGCTGATGGAACGCGATGCCGCCAAGGATCTCGGTGTCCTCGAAGTCAACGGCAAGCTCGCCTTTGCCCCGGCCACCGGCGAAGAAGCGCCGCAGGTCAAGGAGTTGGTCAAAGTGAATGAGGACGAGTTCACCGTGGATGACGCGTCGGTGGTGATGAAACTGGACGGCACGCGCTACCGGCTGCCCAAAGGCCCCGCGCAGTACGATCGTCCGTTCGCGACCGGTCGGCCACGGTGTACCCGCGAGGTGGAATCCGAACGCAACCTGATGAACGCGCATGGCACGTTCTACGAAAAGCCGCGCACGCTTGGCTTACCGCTGATCAAACCCATCGCCAGCCACACCAAACAGATCATGGACTTCTGCACGTGGCGCGGCCTGTTGGTCATGAGCGGCACGCGCCCGGGCGCCGGTGCCGACGGCCAGTTCTTTGCCGGAGACGATAAGCGCGGCCTGTGGTTTGGCGCAGTGGACGATCTCTGGCAATTGGGCAAACCCATCGGCAAAGGCGGCCCGTGGTTGAAGACCGCCGTTAAGGCCGGTGCCTCATCCGATCCATACCTGATGACCGGGTACGATCAAAAGACCCTCGAACTCTCGCACGACGCCAGCGAGCCGGTGGAGTTCCTGATCGAAGTGGATTTCGACCATCACCATTGGGTCCCGCTGACCACGCTGAAGGTACTGCCCGGCCAACCGCTGACGCACAAGTTCGAGGAAGGTTTCAGCGCCCACTGGGTCCGCCTGCGCGCCAGCAAAGCCTGCACGGCGAGCGCCGTCTTTACCTACGCGTAGGCACAGACCACCACCGGCAGACCACCTGTTGGTACGCAATAAGTAAGGAGTGAGAACGATGGGATTATTCGACATTTTCAAGCGGAAGACGCCTGGCACCCCGCCGCGCATCGGTACGCAACAGACGTCCGACAATCAACCGATCATTAAGAGCGCAAGGGATGCCAAGGCGTTTTTCCTGGGAGCCACCAAGGATGAGCGGCTGGCTCAATTTCTTGTGGCGGTTGCCGAAAAAGTGGGGCGCGATGGTTACCTCGTGGTGGAACCCGGTGGCGACGGTCAACCTTACTCGGCAGAATATCCAAACGATGAACAATGCTCCGCTGGAAATCGCGGAGTTAGCCAAAAAGAGTGCCAAACGGAGTATCAGCGTCTGCGACAACAACTGGCCATGGCTCAATCCGATGCTGAACGCGATGCGATTGACCGACAGATCGCCGAGTTGGTGTGGGGAATTGGCACGATCCGGGTAAACGTCAGCACTACCCAGGAATTTGAGCGACAGCGCGGCCTGATCCTCGAGACGTGGCAGCAGTTCAAAGTCATCGTAAGAAGCACCCATGATTCAAACTCCTAACGCCAAGCTTCGATCTTCTTTTGTTATTTCGCGGCCCCATTTTTTCGGCCTATTTCCCTCTGAAATATTTTGCAAACTTTCCCCGTTTCCCATTCGCGCCCATTGGCGTGATTCGCGGGCAGACTTCCGTTCTTCATTCGCGCAATCCGCGGTTAAACTCTCCTGTAACCATTGGCATTTCAGCGGCGTTACCTCTATTATGTGCGGAAGAAAATAATGCATGGACACGGCAACTTTCGATTTGAAAGCCTGCCTCGATCGGGTGCGGCGGCAGAATCAGGATGCTGCCGGTGCCTTGGTCGCGCATTTGTTTCCCCTCGTGAAGCGCATCGTACATTCCCACCTGCCGGTCCGGCTGGACGAGGCGGATTTGACGCAAGAGGTGTTCATCAAGCTGTTTGCCCGATTGGAGCAATACCAGGAACGCGACGGCATCCCCTTCGAACACTGGGTGGCCCGCCTGGCGGTGCGCACCTGCCTGGACAGCCTGCGTGCCGAGAAACGGCGGCCCGAATTGCGCTGGGCCGATCTCGAACCGGAGGAAACCGCATGGCTCGATTACCTGGTATCAGCCACCGAAGCGCCGCCCGACGCGTCCCCGGCATCCGCCCGGGAAATCCTGGAGAAATTACTGGCGCAGTTGCCGGTCAACGACCGCCTCGTCATCCATTGGATGGACCTCGAAGAAAAGACGGTCAAGGAAATCAGCCAGTTGACCGGGTGGAGTGGGACGCTGGTAAAAGTGCGGGTTTTTCGCGCGCGGCAACGTCTGAAGAAGCTGGCCGCGAGTTACAAGCAAAAGGCAAAATATGAATGAATTTGAACAACGCTGGCAGGAATGCGCCCGGCAGAGCCGGAAAGCCACAGCGGCGGAACCGGCCCCTATGCCGGGCTTCGCGGCCACGGTATGGGCGCAAAGTCGCCGTGCTGAGCCAACCACCCCACCGGCGGCGGTCTGGCTGCGGTTCGCCTTGCGTGCCTTGGCGGCGGTGAGCGTATTGGCCCTTGTTTGTCTCACCTTGGAAATCGTCAACCCGGAAAACAGCAGCGGCCTCGTGCCGCATGTGGAGGACACCGTGACCGAACTGTTCTGGATGTTATGAAAATTTCGTATTCATGGAAAGTGACGGGCGCATTGGCGGCGCTGATTCTGCTTAGCGTGGTGGTCGGCGTGTTTCTGGGCATTCGCCTGGCTCGCCTTAAACAGGCCCAGGCTTCCAACCCCGCCCGGTGGAATGAAACCGTCATGAAATCACTGGATCAAAAGCTCAAGCCCACCCCCGAGCAGCGCCGCCAGTTCCAGACCGACATTGACACGGCGGTGGATGAACTGAAACGCATCCGGGAAGAGACCATCCAGCGCAGCACCAAGGTCATCGGCAAGCTGGTGGCCGATGTGGATCAGCGGCTCACCCCGGAACAAAAGGCCGCGTTTGAATCCATGAAACCAAAGGCGCAGGACTTGAATTCGCTGGATGTGCTGAAGGTGGAACCACGCAAGAAACCGTAAACGATCTTTCCAGTGTAACCTGGATGGTTGGTGCGGCGTTACTTGTCTCAGAGCCGCATGAACCGGCCGAAAACTTGAACTGAAATTAATTTATATATGAAAAACAAAATGACCGTTACCCTCGTACTCCTGGCCGCCGGCTTATCGCTGGCCCAGGCACAATCCAGTGCCTCGCGCGAAGAAAGCCTGAAGGCGGCCTTCGCCCTAAGCGCTGACCTCAGCCAGATGCTGAATACGCCCATCCCCACCGACCCGGATGTGAAACGCCCGGTGGCGGTGCGCGAAGGCGAGCGGGGCGCGCTGGCGATGCCGGAATGTAAACTGACACCCGAAACCTTGGCCAAGGTGGGCAAGGACGTGGTGCCGGTCGGCCAGCTTTGGCTGCGGAAGGTGACGTTGCAGAGTGAGGGCAGGGCCATCCGGGACACCAAACTTCAGGTGGTTGAAATTGCCACCGGCCAACAAACGGCCTCAGTCTCGCTCCATGCCTTGGCAGTGCAAAAAAATGCCGATGGTAAACTTCAGTTGCTGATCTTCGGCAAGGATAAGGAACCGATCTTAACCGTGCCGCTCAAGGAAATCTCCACCAAGCAGGAGAGCCCCATCGAAATGACCGGCACCCAGCAGGGCGACGGTGCTGAACTCACGCTCAAGATTGTCGGGAAGTACGAAGCCAGCTTTTCAGTGGGTTCTTCAGAATAATGACCGATCCGAAGTCCGAACGCCGAACTGAAACCCAAATTTAGGCAGAAACATGGCGGGTAAAAGATGTCCTATTTTTTACCTGCCATCTTTTTGCCAGTCCTGTCACTGCAACCTGATTCCATTGGCGCATGACGGCGGCGGTAATGCTGCGGGGCGATGCCCATGATGCGCTGAAAGAGCCGGGAAAAATGGCTGTGATCGTAAAACCCCGTCGCGAGGGCGATGTCGGTGCATTTCCGATCGGTACCGGTCAGCAACCGGCAGGCGGCGTTGACTCGTACACGCAATAGATATTCGCGTGGTGACGTGCCGAACAGCCGGTGGAACACCCGTTCGAACTGGCTGCGGGATAGCCCGGCAATCGCGGCCAGCTTCGGGGTGGTCAGCGGCTCCGCAAAATCCTGGTGCATCCGTTGCACGGCTTTGGTCAGTGGCCCGAATTTCCGCGGCGGCGTTCGCAATCCCTCCACCTCCCGATGTATGCCCGCCACGCCAATAATGCGCTGACGGTTATCCCGCACCGGTACTTTGCTGTAAATCACGAGGTGGTCCGGACCGACCTCCTCCGGGGCGAGCGTCAGGGCGTTGATAATGGGCTCCCCGGTTTCCATCACCTTTCGGTCTTGCGCCACATACACGGCGGCCCGTTGCGGCGACCAGAAGTCATAATCTGTTTTGCCCAGCGTCTCGGCCTCGGAGCCCACCCGGCAATATTCGCACGCCCGCCGGTTCTGCATCACGAACCGGCCCTGCCGGTCCTTCATGAAAAACGCCACGTCCGGCAGCAGTTCCAGCAGTTGTTGAAACACCTGGGAACTGCCGATGCGCCGTAAAAAGTTCGTTTTAAAACGTTCGGGATTCATGCGCGAAAAATACACCAAAACAGCACACACTTGCAAGCGGGAAACGCCGGTTTTGGGTAACCATACCGGGAAGTACAGACATTAAATTTATGAAACACGTGTTCAAAGCTTCCGTCACGGATCGTCAAGGCCGTGAGTTAAACCGCCGTCAATTCCTGACCGTCTCGGGCGCGGCCGCCACCTTTGCCATCCTCAACCCGCAATTCGCCAACGGTGCTGCGGCGGATGGCAAATTGAATATTGGGTTGATCGGCTGTGGCGGACGCGGCACTTGGATTCTGAAGTTTTTCAAGGAACACGGTGGCTACAATATCGCGGCGGTCTCCGATTATTTCCAGGATCGCGTGGACAACGCGGGCGAGAAATACGGGGTGCCGGCGGGCATGCGGTTCACCGGCTTGAACGGGCACAAGCGGTTGCTGGATCAAAAGCTGGATGCGGTGATCATCATTACGCCTCCCTACTTCCACCCGGAACAGGCGGCGGATGCCGTGGCTGCCGGCAAACACGTGTACTTGGCCAAACCGCTCGCGGTGGATGTGCCGGGCTGTCAATCCATTGGCCGCTCGGGCGAATTGGCCGCCAGCAAAAACCAGGCATTCCTGGTGGACTTTCAAAGCCGTGCCCACCCCAGCTATCAGCAGGCCGTCAGCATGGTGCATCAGGGGAAGATTGGTAAAATCGTCTCCGCCGAGGCCGCCTACCAGACCGGGCCGGTCGGCAAGGGCGTGGACGACGCACGCCGGGCCGATCCGGCCAACGCCGAGTTGCGCCTGCGCGCCTGGGTGACGGATCGCGTGCTCTCCGGGGACATTATCACCGAACAGAATATTCACGCGCTGGACATGGCTTCCTGGGCATTAAATGCGGAACCTATCAAGGCCTACGGCGCGGGCGGCAGAAAACGTCCGTTTGTGGGCGATTGCTGGGATCACTTCGCCTGCGTGTTTTATTATCCGGACGATGTCCTGCTCAGTTTCAATTCCAAACAAGTCGGACGGTATTGGGATGACATCATGTGCCGGGTGTTTGGCACCGATGGCGCTCTGGATCTGCATTACGCCGGCGATGTGCAGGTAAAGTGCGATGACAAGTACAACGGCGGCAAGCCCAGCAACCTCTACGCGGATGGCGCAGTGCGCAACATTGCCACCTTCCATGAAAGCATTTTGAAGGGCGACTTTTCCAATTCCACCGTGGCCCCCAGTGTGCGCAGCAACCTAGTCACCATTCTGGGCCGCACTGCCGCCTATAAAAACGGTGAAGTCACCTGGGCGGAGATCATGAAGGCGAATGAAAAACTCGAGTTCGCAACCAAGGGCCTCAAGGGCTGATTATTACCAGGGTTACACGCCGGTTGAAATGAACCCGTTTATGAATATCGCACGCAGACAGTTTATCGGACAGGCCTCTTTAGCATTGGCAGGAGCCGCCCTGGTTCCGGGCTTGCAAGCCGCCAGTCCAGCTATTCGCTTTGGCACCTGCATGATGGGGTTGGAAGACGCCAAACTGGCGGGGTTCGACGGCGCGGAAGTCAGTGCGGGCAATCCCGCTGACCGGTTGGAAATCGCCGATTCGGCGGTTCGGGCGCGTTACAAGGAGCAAATGCAGAAGACCGGACTGCCGGTCAGTTCCCTGATGATGGGCGTTTTTAATCAGTGCCCGCTGGCGACCGATCCGCGCGGACCCGCCTGGCTGGAGCAGGGGATTGAGGCCACCCATGATTTGGGTGCCAAAGTGATCCTCGTGGCGTTTTTCGGCAAGGGCGATTTGCTGGATGCCCAAGGCAAGGTGAAGGAGGCCGAGGTGGATTCGGTGGTGGAGCGTCTCAAGGTGGCGGCACCGCGCGCGCAGGATGCGGGCGTCGTCTTGGCGATTGAAAACTACCTGGATGCCCGGCAGAACGCGCGCATTCTGGAACGAGTCAACCACCCGGCGGTGAAACTCTACTACGATTGCTTCAATACCGGCGGCACCAAAGGCTACGATGTGCCGGAAGAATTGCGTTTCCTCAAGGACCGGGTGGCACAACTTCATTTCAAGAACGGCCCCAAATACTTGGAGAATGGCCAAGTCAAATTTGAATCGATTGCCGCTGCGATCAAAGCTATCGGATATCATGGCTGGATCGTGCTGGAAACCAGCAATCCCTCCAAAGATCGGGTGGCCGATGGCCGGAGAAACTTGGAATACGCCCGAAAACTAGTTATCTAAAGTGCCGGTCATACCTTTATTATACTATTAATATACAAATTCCATCGAACCCGAATTCCATGGTTGGAGCAATTTGGAATTATCGCGTGAATACCCAGGTGCGCGGTTCCACCCTTCTCCGTTCAGAAACCTACCGATTCAGCCCGCACGCCCCAAGGCGGTGCAATAAAGTGGTAAAAAGTGCAATCCGGTGCAAAAAAGTGCAAAACGTTGCCGCCGCCCAACTGTTCTTTCGATCCTCGGACTTCGGATTTCAGACATAACCAGAAGCGACTGCCACGGACACTCACGAAACCCCAAAACAGCCCCCATTTTTCACCTGCCATTTTTCTGCAAATCCCCCCATATTCTCCTTGACTTTAACGCAAACGGCATTCCGGACTGGAATTCGTTCAAATTTTTCAAAAAACACTTGCTTCGTGTGTCATATCTGTTACGAAGTTCACATCCTTAAGATGATTGACTGCCTTAATACCCAGGCAACCGCGTGTCCGACGATTGAAGTCTGGACTGTTTGCTATGCCGTCATGCAGCCGGGTGGCGGCGTGTCCAGGCCAGAAGTTTCCTCAGAATGATTTCTAGTAGTAATTTAACAGAACAAATCCATAGATAAACGTATGAAAATAACGCAAAACTCCATCCAAACCCAAGTTCAGAAGCGCGGTGGCGGGTTGTCTCTGTTGCTACTGGTCCTGCTCGCGCTGCCAGCGACGGCGGCCAACAAGGTCTGGAACGGCGGCGGCGCGGATGTCAACTGGGGCACTGCTGCCAACTGGGTGGGCGGCATTGCGCCAGTCACAGCGGCGGATAGTATCACCTTCACCAACACCGCGCGCATCACTAATTTCAATAACTTGGTTAGCTACTCCAACCTTTGGTTGGAAATACGCGGCACCAACTTTTCCATTGGCGGCAACGCGTTCACGAACGCGGCCGGCATCACCAATAATAGTGGCGGCAATAACATCATCAGCAATTATATCACGCTGTCGGCATCGCAGACCTTTGCCAATAACAGCAACGGCGCCACGCTGATCTTCTGGGGTGGCATCACCAATGGCGGCAGCAACCTGTTCCTGGCGGGCCCCGGCAATTTCACGTTCAACGCGGGCATTGATGGCGCGGGTGGTTTGGTGAAAACGAATTCCGGTACGACCATTTTGGCGGCCACCAACACGTTCACGGGTGGCATCAGCAACGGTTTGGGCACGCTGCAAATCGGCGCGGGCGGTGCCACCGGCGATTTGGGCACCAATTACAGCACGGTGACCAACAACTCAACGTTGGTGTTCAATTTCGGCTACCAAATCACGAACAGCTTTACCAACACCATCACCGGCACGGGCCCTATCTTTCTTTCCGGCAACAGCAACGTGGTGGTCTGGCTTTCCGGCACGAATACCTTCACGGGCTCCATTACCAACAATTCCGGCGGTCTCGGAGTGCGCAACAGCTCCTCCCTTGGGTGGGGAACGAAAACGGTTTCGCTTGCCAACGGGACCACCGGTTGGACGTTGATGCGCTTGGATGGCAGCGGTGGTGATATTACTTTGAGCAACAACATCAGTTTCATCACCAGTTGGGCGAACGGCACGGTCTATAATGATGCTGGGAATAATACCATTGCCGGTAATTTTACCTTGGCCGGTGGCGGTGGGGATACTTATTTCATTGTTAGCAATGGCACTTTAAATCTGTCCGGGACTCTTTCCCCCAATACAACCTTACGATATTTGAAACTGGGTGGCCCGACAAATGGTACTGTCTCTGGGGTGATTGCCGATGGTGGTGGGGTTAATACACTGGCGGTCAACAAAGTGGATGCTGGCACTTGGACCCTTGGCGGTACCAATACCTACACCGGCAACACGGTGATTGGAGCCGGGCGCTTGGTGCTGGCCACCAACGGTAGTAATGGTAAAAGCGCCTATATCTTGGCCAACGGCGGGGTGTTTGATGTTTCGGCGGTCCCCGGCGGTTTTTGTCTGAGCAACAATCAGGCCCTGGGTGGCAATGGTGGCGTGGTCACGGGCAGCGTGACTGCCTTGCCGGGTTCCTTTATTGTGCCAGGTAACGATGGCACGGCAGGTACTTATACGATCACTAACAGCCTCACCATGAATAACGGCAGCGGCATGCGCTACGATCTCTCGACTACGGCGACGAATATGGGTGGTGGAGTGAATGATTTGTTGGTGGTGTCGAATCTGACCTTGTTGGGCAAGATTAATGTCAATTTTTCATTCATGGGCAAATCCACACCGCTGACCAATACCTATTATACGCTGATCGCCTATCGCGGTACGTTGATCGGCAATGCTGGGAATTTGACGGCTCCCGCTGGGTATGGTGCCACGTTTGATGATTCGGCTCCCGGCCTGATTCGCGTCAAGTTCAGTGCCGCCATCCAGCGCAGCTTGGTGTGGAAGGGTGATGGCGTGCAGAATACGTGGGACTTGGGGTTGACCACCAACTGGTTGAATGGCGGGTTGCCGGATGTGTTCTATGGTGGCGATACGGTGTTGTTTGATAACTCCGGTTCCAATAATCCGGCGATTAATCTGGGGGCTTCACTGGCCCCAGCGGCGATCATTGTCAATTCTTCAAACAACTATACCTTTGCCAGCAACGGAGTGATTGCCAGTGGCAGCTTGACCAAGTTGGGAGCGGGGACTCTTTATATGACCAATGTCGGTGCCAACCTCTACAACGGTGGTACGTTTGTGGGTGGTGGCACCCTGAAAGTGGGCGTGGCCAACTCCATGGGTGCCAATGCGTCAAGCGTGGTGGCGACCAACGGTGGTCAAGTGGATGTCAACGGCGTGGATCAATCCGCCAAGGGCTTCACGTACACAGTGAATGGTGTGGGGCCAGATGGGCAGGGCGCAATTAAGAGCACCGCTGGCAGTTTGGACGGGGCCAAATCCGGCATAAAAAATGTCATTATGACTGGGGATACCGTATTCGGTGGCACAGCTCGGTTTGACCTTGCCAGCGGCGGTTATATGAATGGCAATGGCTACCGGATGATTAAGGTGGGCACCAGTACGGTTCCTTTCCGGGGCACGGTGAGCAACATTTCGGAAATTGTCGTCAGTAACGGCACGCTGTATGGGGAAGCCACCACGCAAATGCAAATGACCAATCTGGTTTCGGTGTATCCGGGCGGTACATTGGCTGCTTATGCGTACGATGGGATGGTGGGACTAACGAACTCTACCCGTGTCAACCTCTATGGCGGTATTTTGGGTGGTGGCGGGGCTAGTGCCAACTCAGGTCATCAGGTTTGGATAGGGCCGATTTATGTCTATAATGATTCAGCGATGAATGCCACCGCTCTGAGTGCTGGATCGGATACTCGTTTGGACGGCCCCATCAACGGCTCGGCCATGTTGAATGTGCGCGGTAATTCCACCCGAGCTTTCATTTTGACCACCAATAATAATACCTATTCCGGCAACTGGACGATTGAAAGCACGGGTGTCCTGCGCCTGACCAATAGTGCCACACCTGGCACCGGTATCATCTATGACAACGGCTCGTTGGAACTCGCCAATACGAACGCTTATACGCTGTCGAATAATGTGATTGGCACCGGGGCCATGTCCATTCGGGCAACCAATGGCGTGACCTTTGATGGCACGGCCAGCGTGAACCTCACGGGGGTGTTGCAAGTTGGCGCGGTGACCAATTACGGCAAGGCCACGTTTAATTCTGGTGCGAACGTTTCGGTGGGGCAGTTTACGGTTGGTAATCCCACCTCCATTCCTGGGGATGTGATACACAATGGCGGGGCAGTGACGGTGAGTGGAACCTTGGGTTTGCGCGTCGGTCACTGGCCGACGGAAATCTCCACGTACACGATGAATGGCGGGACGCTTTCCATCCCCAATGGTCCGCTTTCTGTGGGTTGGGATGGTGTCGGTTTGTTCAATTTGAACGGTGGTACGGTGGGTGTACTGCGCCTGTCGGTGGATGACAATGGTAACACCGGCGCGCTTGGCGGCACCAACGAAACCTTCACCCTGTCGGGTGGACGTATCAATCTCGGAGCGGGCGGCATCACCACGGCCTCGACGGATGGCGGCTACCGCATCGCACTGGGTGGCGGCACCTTGGGGGCGTGGACCAACTGGTCCAGTTCCGCCGCTATCGTGCTGACTAACGCTCCGGGTACCGTGAGCATTGACCCGAGCGGTAACACCATCACTCTTTCCGGCTCGTTGTCCGGTCCGGGTGGGTTCTCCAAGGATGGCCCTGGCACGCTAACTGTTTCAGGTAACACCCTGTACCAAGGCAATGCCACGCTCAATAACGGTGTGCTGTTGGTGAATGGCGTGTTGGGCACCAATAACTCTGGGGCCATCAATGTCACTGCCGGCACGCTGGCTGGCACCGGCGTGTTGCGCGCCCCGGTGACCATCAATGGCGGCACCCTCTCCGCTGGGGCGGTCCCTGGAGCGGGAACGCTGACGGTGTCCAATAGCGTGGTGTTTAACGGCGGTTCCATGCTGATTGACCTGACCAACAATGCCACCGGGTTGAATGACTTGGTGGATATCAAGAACGACTTGACCTTGAATGCCAACGTGCCGGTCGCCTTCAACTTTCTGAC
Organism: Verrucomicrobiota bacterium; assembly: GCA_037139415.1. Lineage (NCBI taxonomy): Bacteria > Pseudomonadati > Verrucomicrobiota > Verrucomicrobiota bacterium. Next base: position 21,502 of record JBAXGN010000082.1, read on the forward strand.
GAATGGTCCGGCCCTTGGTACTGCGTACACCATTGCCAAATTCGGTGGTGTTTTCAGCGGCTCCGGTTCCTTTGTGAACGCCTCGCATTACAGTGGCACGATTTCCGTGGCGACTCCCAATGTGCAGATTACCTTTACTGGAGGCAATTCAAATCTCACCTGGCGCGGCGACGGCGCGGCGAATGTGTGGCAGGCGAATACCACCCCGTTGAATTGGTGGAATGGCGCGGCGCTTGATTTCTTTGGCGCGGGCGACGTGGTCACCTTTGATGGCTCCGGGTCCAACAATGTGCCGGTAAACTTGGTGGGCGTGGTGACGCCCTCCAATATCACGGTCAATGCGGGCATTGATTATGTGCTGACTGGCAGTGGTCGGATCGCCGGTTCGGCGAGCTTGAACAAGAGCGGCACGGGCATGTTGACCATCAGCAATGCGCACGAGTTCACGGGGAATACCATTATTTCGGGCGGCACGGTGAGCATTGGGTTGGACAGCAGCCTGGGCGTGATTCCGGCGGCGGCTACGCCGGGTAAGATTCAAATCAACGGTGGCACCTTGCAAGCCTACGACACCTTTATCCTGAATGCCAATCGCGGTATCTATCTTGGGCCGTCTAGCGGTAGCGGCACGGGCACCATCAAGGTGCTGGGCACGAATATCGTCGCTTACAGCGGTATTATCACCAGTAACGGCACCAGTCTGGGCGGTTTGATCAAGACTGGCCCTGGTCAATTGACTTTGAGCGGCTACAATACTTATTTGAATGGCACCACCGTCAGCGAGGGAACGCTGGCTCTGGGTGTGGGCGGCGGGACCGGTACAATCCGCAATAACCTGATCGTGCAACCAGGCGCAACCGTGGTCTCGCTGGTCAACGACGCGATGGGGTACACCACTGGGCTGCAGGTGACCAACATAACCATTAATGGTGGTTCGGTGTTCCATGCCAGCACGCTTAACCTCACGCTGTCTGGTATCACCATCAACATGACGGGTGGTAACTTTTCGGCGACCAATGGCGGTGGTCGCCTTGATCTGCTCAACAACGGCACCCTGTACGCGGTGGTGAATACGTATGCCAGCAGCACGCCTTCAGTCATCGGTGGCACCAACTTGTATCTGCGGCAGGCGACCAACCTCTTTACGGTGGCGGATGGCAGTCTTGGCAATGACTTGGTGGTCGCCGCTCCGATCAATGAGACTGCGGCAGGCATGGGTATCTATAAGGCTGGTCCGGGCGTGATGACCTTGCAATGCACCAATTTCTACTCCGGCCCTACATTCATCAATGCCGGCAAACTGGCGCTTGGGAGCAATGCCTCCCTCTCCAACTCGCCCAATATCACCCTGGCCAGTGGCGCGACCTTCGATGTCTCGGCGGTGACCAATGGGTTTGTATTGAATACCAACCAAACCTTGAATGCCTCGGGTACGGTCGTTGGGCGTTTGACGATTGCCAGCAATGCTACGGTGTCTCCTGGCGGCAGTTTGGTGGCCGGAACGCTGGTAGTTTCCTCGAACCTGACCTTGAACAATGGCAGCAAACTGTATTGGACGCTGACCAATGTGACCACCGTTGGTGTTGGGGTAAACGACCTGATCAATGTGCAGGGCGACTTGGTTATCGCCGGTTTTGTCACCAATACCATCAACCAACTTGCGGCGCAACTGGCCGCTGGCAGTTATCGCCTCATCAACTACAGCGGCGCGCTGATCGGCGCTCCGGCGAACATGATCGTGGTGAATGGCAGTACCACGAATCGCTACAGTTATACGCTCGATTTCAGTGTCACCAACCAGGTCAACTTGGTTGTGGTCGGCACGCCTTCTGCTCTCACCTGGCGCGGCACTGGTACCAACAATGATTGGACCGCCGTGGCGCCTTGGCCGTTGGATTGGTTCAATGGAGCCAGCATGGATCGCTATTTCAATGGGGATACGGTATGGTTTGACGACTCCGCCTCCGCGACCTTTGTCAATCTGCCCGGCCAGATTTTCCCGGGGGCGGTTACCGTGAGCAATAGCGGCACCTATACCTTCTTTGGCGCGGGTAAAATCAGCGGGGTGACCGGTGTTACCAAGCAGGGGCTTGGTATGTTGGTGTTGAGCAATGCCGCGAGCGATTTCACCGGCCCGATTGTGGTACGGGCGGGCATCTTGCGCATTGGCGCCTCCAATGCCATGGGTTTTGCCTCCAGCATCACCGTCAATTCCAATGCCCAATTGGATTTCTTCGGCGTTCCTGGCTCTAATAACGTGACGCCATATAATTTCGTCATTGCCGGGCCTGGTCCTGGTGGTGATGGTGCCCTGAAGAATTGGAATTACAGCACCATGAACGTGGGTATCCGAAACCTGACCTTGTCTGATGACGCCACTCTCAACGTGATCAGCCGCATTGATATTTGTTCGGCGGCGGGTACGCGCGGTGGTGTGGTTAATGGGAACGGCCACCGGTTGACCAAAATTGGCGGCGAGCAGATGCCAATCCACGGCACCGTCACAAACCTCACCGAATTGATTATCAACAATGGCTTGGTGTATGGAGAAACGGCCCACTACAGCTTGGGCACCAATGTTACCGTGAATACACCCGGACGCGTGGGCGCCTACGGCGCGCTTACCAATAACTGCGTCATCACTATGAACAGCGCGACTTTGGAGGCGACTGGTTCTGGGACGGCCACTTGGTTGGGGCCGCTTACCATGAACGGATCGTGCATCTTCAATACGCTCGGCCAGTCCGCTGGAACGACGCCACAGGATATCCGCTATCTGGGCGCGATTGGCGGCTCGGGTGGCATTTACAAAATTGCCCCGGCCATCACCAATGGTAACGCCCTGATTCTGGGCGGCACCAACACCTACACCGGCGATACTGTCATTGCGGGTGGTCGCATCACGATGCTCGCCACCGCCTCCATCAGCAACAGTGCCGCAATTCGGCTTGGCACCAATGTGGTCGGTGGCACCAATGCCGTTTTTGATGTCTCGGCGTTCACCAGTGGTTACACGCTGACCAACCAGACCCTTGGCGGCTTCGGCATCGTCACCGGTTCTGTGTTCGTGGCGGATGGTGGTATTCTGTTGCCCGGTCGGGAAAATATTCCGGGAACCCTGATGTTCAGCAACAATCTCACGCTGTCCAATGCGGTGTTGAAGATTGACCTGACCAACTCGACGTTGGTGGGCAGTGGCACCAACGACCTGCTCTTCGTGCAGGGCGGTCTCACGCTCCTTGGCAATACCGTGGTCCAACTGAATATCCTGGATACGAACTTGCCGGTGAACGGTGTGTTCACCATTCTCACCAACTTGGGGGCGCGCACCGGGTCGGGAACCATCAGCGTGGTGGCCAATTCGCGTTACACCTTCTCGCCCACCCTGAATGCCAATTCGATCACCGTTACGTACACGGGCAACTCAGCCCCGGCCAACCTGACCTGGTGGGGGGATGGCATCAATAACGTTTGGGATCTGAACACCACCCCGAATTGGACGAATAATAATGGGACAGCCACCGATGTATTCAAACAACTGGACCCGGTGACCTTTGACGATACCGGTTCCCCGACTCCGGCGGTCACTCTGAGCGGTGCGTTGCGCCCGCAGTTCATTACGGTGAATGGCACGGCCAGTTACACGTTTGGTGGTACGGGCAGCTTGGACGGAGTGGGCAACCTGACTAACAACAGCACCGGCATGCTGACGCTTCAGACCATCAATACGACGCTCGGTAAGGTCGTTGTCAACGCCGGCACGGTGTCAATCAGTGATGAACGGAATTTGGGTGGGAACCCGAACAGCTATATTCCTGATCAACTGACGCTGAATGGCGGCACCTTGGCCGCCACCAGCCCCTTGGCGCTCAATAGCACGAATCGCGGCCTGTGGGTGGGCGCGAATGGCGGTGCGCTGGCACCGGCTGCCGGAACCACGCTTACCTTGTTGAATCCGATCGTGGGCACTGCGACCACCCCTGGTGCCGCACTGCATAAGCTTGGTGGCAGCAGTACCTTGATTCTTGCCGGCAATAATCTCCTGACCAACATCTTTGCGATTGACGCTGGTTACGTGCAGGTCGGCATGGGCTCGAATAACGGAACCTTGGGGGCGGCCATCACCGTCACCAACAATGGGTGGCTGACCTTTAATCGCGGTTCATTTACCATCACCAATAACATTGTCGGTACCGGTATGGTGGTCTTTGCGTATTCCAACTTGGTATCTCTGGGGGCGGGTGCTCCTGCTTACACCGTGCAGAATACGGGCCCGGCCAATACCTGGTCGGGTGGCACCTTGATCACCAATTCGCGCGTTGCTGCCGCTACTGCGACCAGCATGGGCACCGGCCCGATCACGGTGACCACCAACGGACAGATTGAAGTGCGCACCGCGTTTACCAATGCGCTGCTCTTGAACGGCTATGGATGTTTGGGGGTGGCTCCGGATTATCGTTATGGCGCGCTTCGGCTCGCGGGCGGAACGGTTTATGGCCCCGTTACTCTTCAAGGGAATACGCGTATTTCGGCGTACATTAATAGTGCTGGCACCATCGCCAGCGCCATCACGGGGTCGTATGATATTGATTTTGGCGATGATAATGGCGCGGGTGGCAGCATCACGCTGAGCGGTACTAATAGTTTCCCCAGCGCTACGCTGACCAGCGTCAGATTGGTCATGGGCAACAGCAACGCGTTACCCAATGCGGCGACCATTCGCATGTATGGCATCACGAACAGCGTGGGCGGCGCGATTGACCTGAATAATACCACGCAGACGGTGGCTCGGCTCCTCGGTGATCAACAGTATTCTCCCAACGCCTATATCAGCAACGGCACATTGCGGGTGACCACCAGTGCCAACGATACCTATAACGGGCGCATCCAACTTAATGGCACTCTCAGCATGGATGGTAGCGGCGCTCTCACTTTGGGTGGCAACACCGACAATGTGAGTGGCAAAGTCACCGTGAACAGCGGCACTGTGATCCTTGGCAAGGCGAGTTCCGGCACGATTCGCGCGATAGGTGGACTCCTCACGGTGAATGGCGGTCTCCTGCAACTGAGCGGTACCGGTGGGGACCAGATTTCCTCTGCGGCCGCCGCGCAAATGAACGGCGGTACGTTTGACTTCAATGGCCGCGACGAGGGCTGGGATGCCCTGAACGGCACGGCTGGAGTTCTCTTGAACAATGTGGCGGGTACCAACAACATGGTGACACTGGGGCAAAATAATGCCACCAGCACCTTTGGTGGTGTTATTCAGGACGGTGTGGGTACGCTCAGCCTCAGCAAGTCGGGTACGGGTACAATCACGCTTACCGGGACGAATACCTATTCCGGGGTGACGTTGGTGACCAATGGTAATCTGGCTGTCAACGGCAAGTTGGCGGGTACCAATGCCGTGATTGTGGGTTCTTCCGGCGGTGGCCTGCTGGGTAACGGCACCGTCATGGGACCAGTCACCGTCATGAACAGTTCGGCCATTTCTCCGAACGGCTCGGGCGCGGCGGGCACGCTGACCCTGGCCAGTTCGCTGACCCTGAGCAATAATTCCAAGCTCAACTGGAGTTTGACCAACAACACGGCGATTGGTGGCAACAATGATCTCTTGATAGTGGGCGGTGATGTGGTCATCGGTGGTGCGGTGACGTTGACGATCTACCCGTTGACCAGTCAACTGGCGGCAGGCACGTATCGAATCATGAACTACAGTGGTAACCTGATCGGCAATGCCACGAACATTACGGTGGTGAATAGTGTGTCGGGTACGCATACTTATGCGATTGATGCCAGCACCCCCGGCCAGATCAATCTCGTGGTCAGTGCCGGCGTGTTGACCGGTAACCGCGTTTGGCGCGGTTATGTGAGTGCCAACTGGAATACGACCGAGTACAACTGGTTTAATGGCGCATCCAACGACCTGTTTAACACCGCGTCGCCGGTGATCTTTGATGACTCGGGCTTGCTCACCACCATCGCGATTCCGGGTACGGTTCAGCCCGGTTCCGTCCTGGTGGATTCGTCCAAGAATTACACGCTGGGCGGTGGCAATGGCAAGATTACGGGGACGACCGGGATTACCAAGCAGGGTGCTGGCATCCTGACTTTGAGCACAACCAACGATTTCACGGGTCTGATCCAGGTGAATGCCGGAATTCTGAAAGGAAGTTGCACCAATGCATTTGGTGCCACGCCGATGATTACCGTGGCCAATGGCGCACAACTGGACCTCAATGGTATCACCTATAGTAAAAGTTATAATGTTACCATCCAAGGTTTCGGCCCGGATGGCCGTGGCGCGGTGCTCAATAGCGTCAATTTTCAAGGTGTCCATGGTGGTGGGGTGGCGCAGATCGCGAATGTCACACTGACTGGGGATGCCGGGGTTGGATCACCTGTCGTTGCGGCGGTCTGGGACATCTATGGTGGTGTGATTGATGGCAAGGGCTACAAACTCACCAAGAAGGGGCCGGGCAGATTGGATTTCCAAGGTGGTTGCCGGGTGACTAATCTGAGTGAGTACATTGTGGCCGAAGGCATTGCCTATTCGGAAGGAACATCGTTGAAGGACAACTTCGGCAGTAATCTCGTCATCATGGCGGGAGCCGTGGTCTCCCCGATGAATAATTACACGAATACTGGCAGTGTGGTGCTTAATGGTGGTACCTTGGCTGTGGGTGGTAATACCGATGCGGCCCGCTGGCGTGGACCGATCACCCTGAACACAAATTCGATCTTGGGCTATTATTTGATTTATAATAATCCGGCTACCTATTCCAACTTCCTGTATATCGAAGGCCCGATGAGTGGCCCGGCCGGCTTTACCAAGATCGGCACTACCAACACGACGTTCCTCACCAATGCCAATACCTATACGGGCGATACGATCATTGCGGAAGGGCGCCTGAATCTCGCGGCGTCCGGTTCGATCGCCAACAGTGCGAATATCATCGTCAGCAATCTGGCCTATTTGGAAGTGACGAACAACAACTTCGTCCTCTCCGCCAATCAAACGTTGGGTGGCGGCGGCACGGTCTTCGGCCAGGTGGCGGATTCCGCCGGCGCTTTCATCCAGCCCGGCGGTGCCAGTAAGATTGGCACGCTGACCATTAACAGCAATTTGACGCTGAATGGTGGCGGCACCCTGTTGTTTGACTTGAGTAGCGTCAACACCACCGAAGGTGGCACCGACAACGACCTGTTGAATGTCACCAATCTGGTCATCAACGGCCACACGGTGATCAAGCTCTCGCCGATCAGTGGCGCTTTCGTCAACGACTATTACACCTTGATCAACTATGTCACCGCCACTTTCGATCAGGCTAATTTGACGGTTCAAGTGGATATGAGTGGCGCGTCCGCCACGTTGGATTACAGCGTGCCGAACAAGATTCGGGTGCTGGTGACCAGCGGAACGCCCGTGAGCCTCACGTGGATTGGTGACTACGATGGCAATGGCAGGACGAATTGGGATGTGAATGTCACGGATAGCTGGACGGATGGTTCCTCGCCATTGAAGTTCTTGTTGGCTGACTCGGTGTTGTTCGATGACAGCATGAGCAGCGGCACCACGGATGCGAACTTGGTGGGTTCGCTGGTGGCCGGATCAGTGACCGTATCCAGTGCGAATTACCTGTACCGGTTCCTGGGTAGCGGCAGCTTAACCACCCCCACATTTGGCAAGAGCCTTGCGAATACGCTGGTTTTGGCCAATAGCGGTCTGAACAGTTTTGGTGCGCTGCAAATTAGCGGCGGCACGATGATCTTGGCCAACTCGGGAATCAATGTGTGGCCGACCACCGATCTCCAACCTGGCACTACGCTCCAGGTGGGCAATGGCGGTTTTGCCGGGGCCTTGCCAGCCGCCACCACCATTGCGAATGCCGGAGCCCTCGTGTTCAATCGGGTGGATGATCTCACGGTGGCCAATGTGATTAGCGGGGCGGGTAGCCTTACCAAGCAAGGCGGCGGCGTTCTGTCTTTGGGTGGCATTAACCCGAATTACACGGGTGCGATCATCGTGGGCGCTGGAACACTGAAGCCTACTGCGTTTGCGGCGGTCAGCAACGCCAGTTCCATCGTGGTGCAATCCGGCGCTACCCTCGATGTGAACGGACTCAACTTCATGGATCGCCAGGTCACCATCGCCGGTGTGGGTTTGAATGGTTTGGGTGCCGTGGTTAATAGTGGAACCTTGCAGAGTAACGCGTTGTGGCAGTTGACCCTGACGACCAATGCCACGCTGGGTGTTGCACTCAATAGCTGGGGCCTGCGTTCTCAATTGGGAACCAATGCCACCGTTAAAAGTAGCGGACAGCCCTATAAACTGACCAAGGTCGGCGCTGGTATGCTTGGGCTTTGGGATGCGACAGTGGATCCGGCTTTGGGTGATATTGATATCACCGCCGGTAGCATCCAGTTTGCCTATGGCACCAATCTGGCGGGTACGCTGGCCGGCAATCCCGCCAGCAACGTGTTCGTGCGCGCCAACGCCACGCTGGACCTCTATTTATTGAGCAACGTATTCAACAAGGTGGTGGTGCTGGACCTTGGTTCCACGTTGTACAATAACGTTGGTACCAACATTATTGGCGGCCCGGTGAAGGTGAACGGGAATGCCTTCGTCAATGTGGCTACCAATACCCTGGTCCTGACCAATGATGTGACTGGCGCTGGCACGTTGACCAAGAGCGGTGGTTACATTCTGCAAATCGGCAATACTAATACGGTGGGCACGCTGAACGTGCCAGTGAATATCGCCAGCGGCACGCTGCAATTTGCCCGCAGTGATGCCTATACCTATACCAACAATATCTATGGGGTTGGCACCGTGCAGCAACTGGCTGGCAGTGGTCCGCTGACGCTGGCTGGCGCCACAAACTTCATGGCCAGCCTGATCGGGCAAGCGGGACAGAATAACCCCATTATCCTCGCGTCCGGAACCACCAATTACTTCTCCGGCGGCGTGTACATTGGCCGAAACATTGCTAGCAGCTTGGTGATTCAGACGAACGCCAAGGTTTTGGCGCAGTACATCTCGATCGGCGATATTGGGAATGTGCCGGGCAATGTCACCCAACTGGGTGGCGATGTCATCGTGAATAACTCGCTGCGCGTGGCGCATTATCCCACCACCGGTTCCTATGTGATGGGCGGCGGCACGCTCTCCATGGTTGGAATCCCTTCGGCGGTGGTTAATCAGCCAATTGGTGCTGAGCAAAACGGGATTATCTACATTGGCGTGGATGGCACCGGCACCTTCATCCAAACGAACGGTGCGGTTTCCGCCCATGGCATTGTTCTGGACGCCCGGAATGATACGGCGGGAACCGATACGTACACCCTGGAAGGTGGTACGGTTATCTTGGGTCCGTCGGGCTTCAAGAGCGGCGGTTTGGATACCAACACCACATACCTGATTAACTTGGGTGGTGGCACGGTGAGTGCGTGGTCGAACTGGAACAGTTCGTTGAAGATGACGTTGACTGGTATCAACGGCAATACGATCTTCAATCCGTCCACGAATACCATCACCCTGAATGGCGTGCTTTCTGGCACAGCCGGTCTGGTCAAGCTGGGCGTTGGCACCCTGGCGCTGAATGCCACCAACACCTTTACAGGACTGGTGACGGTTTCTGAGGGTGGACTGACGGGGAATGGCGTGCTGGTGGCCCCGGTGACGGTGACCAGTGGCGGGGTGATGTCCATGTTATCTGGCTCGATCAATACCTTCACAATCAGCAATAACTTGACGCTGGCGGGTAATACCGTGCTGGAAATGCATCGCCAGTTTACGCCGAACTGCGATCTGATCACCGGTATCTCCACCCTGACCTTGGGTGGCACGCTTACCTTGACGAACATGGGGCCGGCACCGCAACTCGGTGATACGTTCAAGCTGTTCAATGCGCAGATTACGCTGGGCGCGTTCAGCACGATCAACCTGCCGGCGTTACCGCTGGGCTCATACTGGGATACCTCGAAGCTGACGGTGGATGGCACGTTGACCGTGGTGGGACTGCCGGTGATCACGCAGAATCCGCAACCGGCGAGCCTGACGACAGGCGTGGGCTCGAATGCCACGTTCACGGTGACGGCGACCGGTCTGCTGCCGCACTACCAATGGTACCTGAATAACACGGTGCCGGTGGGGGTGGACAATCCGGCCCTCGCCTTGACCAACCTGCAAATGACCAACAACGGTCAGTACTCGGTAGTGGTGTATAATGGGGCGGGCTCGGTGACGAGCACGGTCCCGGCAACCTTGGTGGTCACGAACACCTCAAGCACACCGATCGGCTTGGTCATCACCCCTTCACCAACCAACACGGTGGATGTGGGTAACAAGGCGGAGTTCACCGCTACCGTGACCGGTGGCAGTGCGCCCATTGACTTCTACTGGTACAAACTGCCGAACCTGACCGCGCCAGTAGGCATGGGTAACAACTACACCAGTGCCGTGGTGACGTGCCTGAGCGAAGGCGATGCCTATCAGGTGGTGGCGAGTAATCTGGTGGGGATGGCGACCAGTTTGGTGACCTACGTGGAAGTCCGGGATACCAACGCCCCGGCGTTCAATCCGGCGGTGGTGACCACCAACGTGATGCTGCCGCAAGGAACCAACTTCAGTGTGGCAGTGGGCGTGGCGGCCAATTGCAACCTGGCAACCTACCGCTGGTACGTGAATGCGACGAACTTGTTGGCGAGCCAAACCACGCCAACGCTGAACCTGTCGAGCCTGAAGCTCAATGATGCGGGCACCTATACGTTGATCATGTCGAACAAGTACGGGCTGTCTCCGATTGGGACGGCGGCAGTGGTGACGGTAACATACTTGGTGGAGAACCCGATGGTGATAACGCTGGGGACCACGTTCCAGACCACGGTGACGGCGGAGCCGAACCGGGCGTACTGGTTGGAGGCACGGGACAGCCTGACGGAAGGAACCTGGCAGTTCATCATCGGAGTGACGAACGTTACGGGACCGCAGGTATTGCAAGACGCGGCGGCGACCGCGGGCTTCAAGTTCTACCGGATCGGCAGTGCGTCGGCACCGTAACCGGAACTTTACGCGTCGCAAGACGCGGAATGCACACCAATATAAAAGCCGGGCTTAACCGCCCGGCTTTTTTTGTTTAACTGCGTTTCCAATCTTTTTGGTGCAGCCTTCGATCTTTGACAGGCCAGCGGGTGCAAGTCCCGCC
>JBAXGN010000083.1 GCA_037139415.1 Verrucomicrobiota bacterium
ATTATGTCCGGGCTTCTTAAAAAAACTGCTTTTCTAAGTCCGACAGGCTGCTAGTCACCATCAGGGAGGTTTCGAGGGCTTTACGACTCCATTCCGGTGAACGAATAGACCGAGGGATAACCCTGCGCAAAGTAGCTCCATTCCCGTCCACATCGTCCATTGTGTCCATCGCGTCCATGCCGTCCTTTTTCCCTCCGGGAGGGAACCGCTTTTCCAAAATCCCTGTTTTCCCCGTCGCGCATCAGGGGGCAGGCGCAGATTCCAGTTTAGCCCGATAATTAAAGCGATCATTGGGCGCGGCATCGCCATTTAAAGTGAAGTCGCTCCAATCCCCGGTCTGCTGGATATTATCGGCCCACTTGAAATCAATCACGGCCGGGAGTTTGTCGAGGCCAAGCGCCGTGCGGGGAATGGCGAGCTCCAATTCGTTGCCGGCCATGCGATATTCTACCTGCGCCAGCGGTTGCCATGAATACGGCGATGCCTTTGGAGCGCGATGATGTTGCTCCAAAGACGTGGTCTGCGCCGGGCCCACCGAACGGTTCACCACAAAGTCGTAGCCCAACCAGCCGTTGGTATGGTTGCCGTCCGTGTCCAGGAATAGCAGCATCCAGTTGGACTGACCGGGGGGCGTGAGCGGTTCAGCGGTGCGGACATAAAAATAGACGTTCCGGGCATCATAGCTGACTTTGGCGGCAACGATATCATTGCGCCCTGTCTGGTTTACGTAGCGCGTCTCTTTGCTCCAGCCGCGATGATTGCGCTGCGCGGGATCGCCCCGGTCATCCCGGAATTCCAGCTCGACGTTTTGCCAATCATCAAAGCGGCCGTCGATCTGAATGGGGTGGCTCCGGATGGGGGCCAGTGGGCGTACGCCCTTGTAACGCCGGATCGCCGCTGTCATCTGGTAGTAATAATTGTCTCCATGCCCGCCGCGCATGGGCTCCACATCGCGGCTGTGCTCTTGGTCAAAGGTGTCCACGAACATCACGGGATGTTTCACACCGCCGAATTCGTTGTAACGGTTGGCCACCCATTCATTCCAGCCGGTGATGAAGATAAAGTCGGGATCTACCGCCAGCGCTCGTTCCCATTGCTCCGCGAAGTTCAGGCCGCAGTTCACCGCGCCGGGGGACTGGTCCATGGCACCGTGATGAAAGCTGCGCCCTTTGGCGTCCGGTTCACTCATGGAGCCCAGCCGGCGTCCGACGGCGTTTTGGGCCACACCCACAGACATCATTTCGCGTCCGCCGTGCGCATTGGTGAAGGTATGCTGCGGCGAGATTTCCAACCAGCTCCATTGGTCCGGCCCGGTGGAACCCTTGAAATAATCCGGCTGCGGTTTGCGGAAGGTGAAGAAATTCCGGATGTGTTCATTGGTGCCACCTGTCACACTGATGCGCAGCGTGCGATCGCCGGGCACAGCCGCGCCATCCGCGAACGCCGCGCCGCGTGGGAAGGCATCCTTGGCCTCGCTCCACCAACCGACGGTGCCGCGTGCCGCAGAGGCTTCGAGGAGATAGGTTCCGGCTGGCTGGGGCGGATCGAACCGCAGCGTTAGCCACGCGTTATCAGCCACGTTTTCAAATTGCTGGAGGATGATGGGTTCTCCGGATGCGCCTTGACGGCGTAACGTCAGCGTGACAGCGGCATTGCTCGTGTTCCAGGTGGGGAAGCTCCCGGCCACAGCGCGGAAAGGTTTATCCACCGTGAAGGATTGGCCCAGCGTGTGGCCCGGATGCAGCGGTGCAGGCACGTTGTGTTTATCCATGCCTTCGATGTCACCCTCAAACCAGGCGGGATCAGCCAGCAAGAGCGGTTTGTTGTCCCAGCAGAACCACAATTCGGGATGGAGTCCCGGGGCGTATAAATCTCGCCAAAGTTGATCCACCACCTTGTGCGGATTGCCAAAGGGGCACAGGAACGCAACTTGCGGGGTGCGGCCTCCGTGGCGGCGCACGTCCGCGAAGATACGCAATAGAGCTTGGTAACTCTCCGGATACGTCCACCCATTCGTCACATCGAAGATCACTACGTCCACACCGGCATCCGCCAGCATCTGCGCGTGTTTGCGGATCACCCCCTCGTCGTCCGACACGTAATATCCGAACAGCGACTCGCCCCAATGATGGAATGCATGGAGCGGTCCCCATGGCGGGCTGGCGGGCTGGGTCATCGCCGCCGGATTGGCAGCCAGAATTTTGGTAATATCGAACGGGCCCGCTTCGCCATGTCGGCCCAGCCAGAGAAAGTAGAAAATGCCAACATACCGGTTCGGGCGCGGATTCCCGACCTCGGCGTTTGTGGGCAACGAGCGACCCAAGGCATCCGTGGCGACCCAAGTGTCGCTGAAATTGTCCCACGGAGGCACGGGCGGCTCGCCCCCGAATGTGCCCGGCCCGACCAGCGCCATCACGGACAGCATAACGGCCAGTCTAGCGCGGTTACGATAATCGAAATTCATCACCCATCCAATACCGCGATGTGCCTACCGGGTTCAATCTTTGAATCGTCTGATGCCGAAGCCGGCAGCGAACAAAAATCCAGTGGGCAAGCCAATGCCCGGCGGAATACCAGCGATTTGCCGGGTGTTCGTTTTGCCGAAGGTGGCCCAAGGGGGACACGACCTGGCCGATGTTTTTTCTTGGCGAAACCTGGTCTAAGGCGGATATTGGCCCGGCATTGCGGACATCGGAATCAAAGACTATGAGTAACTTTATTGAGTCAGCTACGGCATTCTTCATGCGGAAGAAGGATCAGGCATTGCTGGCGGGGCAGAATTATACGGTGGAGCAGCTTCAGAATGGGGTGTCGCTCACGGTGGGGGCGGAGGCGATGAATTCCGCGCTTACGGAATTGGCCAAAGTATTTCATCCCAAGCAGAATCGGAAGGCGCTGTCCGGTTTGGTGATTGCGCAAACCACCCAGGAAAGTTTGGTGCCCGTGATGGAGCGGACCTACCGTGAGCCGGAGGATATTGTCTCGTACAAGGCACCGCACATTTCCGATCCGGACGCCCTCCTCAGCCTGTATCAAGCGCACTCCGCCGCCGGGGGGCCAGACGAATTGGGCGCAACGCTGAGGCATGCGTTTTCCATACATCAGGCCATCGAGTTTATTGAGAGCCATGAGCATGGCCACATCCATGAGTGGGGGCAGGTAGCCGCAATGCTGAACGATCCGAAACGGCTGGCCAAACAGGTGCAACGTGCGCACGCCGCCCTGGTGTTTGTCAAGGAGGCGGAAAGCGTCCGGCTGGCCACTGATTATTTTCTGAACACCTGGCCGCAGTTGGACGAGGCAAAAAGGGCGCATGTGGCCTCGCTGGTCACCGAGATGGCGACTGCCGCCGATGATCCAAACTACTTTCATCAAAACTCGCCGAACCTGTCGGCCTGCTTTTACCGCAACGCCATTCTCGTGCTATCCGTCACGATGTGGAATCCGCCTGCGCTGATGGCGGCGGAGCATCTTCACCGGCAATTCGCGGCCTTGAAACCAAGCCATGACCAGCCGGTCTTCCTTTATCATGCCCTCACTGGTACCTTGGCCGTCAAAGTCATTTGAGCAGGGCCGCGTTTGGTTTTCATTGCGCTCGACGCGTGCGCGCTTTGTCGTTAGCCTGACGCCATGAGCATAATGAACCGTGCTTGGTTAATCATCGCCGTGATGAGCGGCGTGGTGCTGTCAGCGTTCGCCGCGCCCCAACCGCCCAATGTTGTGGTCATTCTCGCTGATGATTACGGCTATGGCAGCGCCGGGTGTTACGGCGCGGATGGCAAGTTGGTGCAAACCCCGAATCTCGACCGGCTGGCCCGCGAGGGGCGCCGCTTCACGGATGCAAACACCACCTCGTCGGTATGCTCGCCCACCCGTTATTCCATCCTGACCGGTCGTTATTGCTGGCGCACGGCGTTGACGCATGAAGTGCTCAGCACGTTCGCTCCGCTGCACATCGAAACCAATCGCCTGACCATGGCTTCCCTCTTGAAACGGCACGGTTATGCCACGGCGGCGGTGGGCAAATAGCATCTTGGTTATGGCACCGCCGATGATTCCCCGAAGTGGCGCACGGATTACACCGCCGAGCTATCGCCCGGGCCGCTGGACGTTGGTTTTGAATATCACTTCGGTGTGCCGAGCAACCATGGGGATCTCACGGGTATCTATGTGGAGAATCGTTTCGTCTATGGCCTGCGCAACGGGAAGATTCCGCCCGGCATGAAGCTTCCCGGCCCCGTGCCGGATGACGACAACTTCAAAGGCACCTACGGTCCCGAGGACACGGAGAGCGGACGCGCCAAAATTCTGGACCTGGCTGCCCCGCGCCGTGTCAACGAGCGGGTGATGCCCACGCTGGCGGATCGGGCGGTGAAGTGGATCGGGCGGCAGGATAAGCAGCGGCCATTCTTCCTCTACTTTACCCCGGTGGCGGTGCATAATCCGGTGACGCCTGACAAAGACATTGCCGGAACAAGTGCCGCCGGATTGTATGGCGATTGGATCTTCGAGTTGGATCGCAGTGTGGGCCGCATTTTGGACGCGTTGGAGAAGCAGGGCGTGGCTGGAAGCACGTTGGTCATTTTCACGAGCGACAATGGCGGGGTCAAGGAACCGCAACGCACTGACAGCTTCCAAACCAAGGCGTTGAACGCCGGACTTCAGGTGAACGGCCCGTGGCGCGGCGGCAAGCATCACGTGTGGGAAGGCGGCTTCCGGGTGCCGTTCATCGTGCGCTGGCCCGGCAAGGTCCCGGCAGGCACGGTTTGCCCGGAGATGATCAGCCTGGCGGACTTGCTGTCAACCACGGCGGCGTTGGTGGGCGAGAAACTGCCGCCGGCGGATAAGGCCGCCGAGGATAGTTATAACATTTTGCCGGCAATCTTGGGCGAGCCGACGCCAGCCCCGCTGCGCCGCGATATGATCGTACACAGCGCGGATGGCGTGTTCGCGATCCGCCAAGGCCCGTGGAAGTGGATTGAAGGCGTGCCGGTGGATGAGATTAAACCGGGTCAACGCAAAGCGCGCGCCGAGGAATACAAACCGCAGCTCTACAATCTGGTCAGCGATCCGGCTGAGACCAATGACGTCAGCGCCGCAAATCCGGAGTTAGTGAAGGAGTTCCGCGCCCTCTTGGAGCGCTATCGCAACGGCGGGTACAGTCGGGAATTGCCGCCGATCATGGAGAAAGCCAAACCGGTGGTGGCCGTGTTGCCCGCGCCAACCGGGCGGATCACGTTGAACGCGGAGTTTCAAACCATGCCGGTGGCGCCCTGGGCGGTGACGCGCGGCCAATGGTCCGCCAAGGATGGCGGCGTGTGGGGCCTGCAGAAGCCGGGGGATGAACAAGGCGCGTGCTTGCATGGGCCATTGACCATCACGAATGGCACGATTCAATACGAAATCAATTTCAAGGGGGCCAACCGGCATTCCCTGCGCGTGGAGACCGGCGACCGCCAGCACAGCTTCCGCATCGAGATCGCGCGCGCCTATGTGGGCCTTACCAAGAATCCCTCGCGCGGCGAAGGCGTGGACCAGACCGAACCGCTCGCGCGCAAGCCCTTGAAGCTGGAGTCCGGCCAATGGTATCCCGTGCGCATTACCTGCCAGGGCAGCAACGCCACCGTGCAGGTCAACGATGTAAAAATCACCGGCGCGCATCCCGTCATCGGCGAACCCAAAACCGGTATGAACGTGCTCGTTTTTGGCGAGACCGCCGGCTTCCGGAACCTCAAGGTGGCAGAGTAACAAGGTGCTCTCGGCGGGCGGGCGGGCGGAGAAACTCTCGCCAAACGCGCCATGTTCAGTTTAGGGGGAAAGTGTTGTTTTTTGACCAGTGGCGTCCCAAACCGGCTAAAGGATGTGCCAAAATGGCCCAGAAGACGCTTTTTTGGCGTGGCTGGATGATTTACTGGCGTGGCTGGATGACCCAGCCACACGGTTGGATGACCATTCTCACGCGAAATTTCTTGGAGCCGCATCCAAAGTGGCGTCGCGGCCTCCCTTCGCCCTGCCTTGCAGCCGGGTTGCGTGAGGCGGGCCTTATTGTTCCAACGTCAGTTCATCCAGCCACAAAATGCCGTTGGCACCGTTGAGACCGGCGCGGAGGGTGAGGTTGCGGGCGTTGGCGGGGATGGTCAGGGTGGTTTCGAGCTTTTGCCAATCGAAGGTGCCTTTGGGGGTGGCGGTGCTGAGGTGTTTCCATTCGCCATCCGGGGTCTGAAAACTCACGCCGATGGAACCGGTCTTCCAGCCCGCGTCGCCGATGGTCACGTTTTCGCCTTTGACCCAGGCGCTCAGGCGGATGGTGCGCCCGCGAATTTGTTCGGGCGCGCGCAGGATTTGCAGGAAGAGGCGGTATTCGCCGGTCTGGTTTTCCACGCGGGCGCAGCGGCGTCCATGATGGGCGAGGGCCTCGGTGATGCTCCCGCCGGGGGGGGATTTGCCAGGGGCGCGCGGTGGGGGTGTTGGGCGAGCCGAGCGGCAGGGCGCGCTTTTCGCGGAGGCTGTACACGTGCGCGGAGGAGGTGGATTCAAAGGAGGCGTCGGCCAGGAGTTCGGAGGTTGTTTTTGGTGTGGTTGGCCAGACGATGGCGCTCGGACGTGCCGCTTTGGCCGCGCCGGGCGTCAGGAGGAACTCGCATTCGTACCAGGCGTTGGGGACCACGGGCTTGCCGCCGCCATCGAGCCAGGCCATGAAGAATTGGCGGCCCGCCAGAAAGACGTTTTGCAACGGCGCGGGAGCTTGGCATTGCAAGGCGGAGATTTCCGCCATTTGCCGGTTGTCGTTGTAGAGGCGCACGGTGTCGGGCAGGAGGCCGAGTTTGGCAGTCTCGCCCATACGACCGGATTTATCGCACGCGCCCGCAGCGAGCAGGTTGCCGGCGCGCAGGAATTCAAAGCGCGCGGGTTCAATGAGCGGGAGCATCCAAGCGAGAAACGCGCTGGGTTCACGCGCCTGCCCCTGACTGAGGAAGCCCAGGCGCACGCGGATGGTGGGCGAGTCGTCAAAGACATATTCGGTGGCAAAGCGGATCGCGGGCTGGATGATGCCGAAGCGATCGGCATCGCGCAGTTGGCCGTGGAATTGGGCGTGGAGGGATTTGCCCGCGCGCCAGATGCGCGCGCCGGTCTCCACGTCGTTATCGGTGGCGGCGCGGTGCATGCGTTCGGTGCTGAAGCCTTTGTCGGTGTAGAATTCCTGGTTTTCCGCGAGCAGTTGCAGCGCGGGTTGTTTGGTCCATAGGCGGCTCAGGGTGCCGCCGGTGCGCTGGAGCTGCGCGCGGTAATGGGCGTTTTCCACGAGCCAATGGGTGCTGTGATGCTGCGCCGTGACGGCTTCGAGCGGCGCGGTGGCCACGGGCAGTTTGCCGGGGGCGAGCGTGACGGTGAAAGCGGCGACGGCCGGTGAGACGGCTTTGGGACTGGTGAGATCGCGCCAGAGCAACGCGGCATGCCAGCCGGGGCGTCCGGCATATTTGTCGAGCAACAGGGCGTTCGCGAGGCCACTTTGCCAGGGCTGCGCGAGGGTGAGTTCCGCGCCGGAGCCGTCCGCCTTGAGGCAGCGCAGCGCAGCGCCGGTTTCGGGGAGCGGCACGGTCTCCATTTGCCAGAGGATTTCGGTGCCTTGTTGGCGGTAGTAAATATTGGAGTGCCCGGGCTTGCCGGTGGCGGGGCGCGGCGTGAACCAGTCGTCCAACAACCCCTCGGCGGTCTGCACCTGGTAGCGTTGGCACTCAGCACCGGCGAAGACGAGCCCGGCGCGGCTGTGGGCGGCCCGGTCATCCAGGGTGGCGGTGAGTTCCACGTGCGAATCGCGGCAACGATATCGCAGGGACACGCGGGCTCCGGAGCTGAGTTGCGTTTTAAATTCCAGCGCCACGCCGCCCGCTTCCGGGGTGGATTGATAATCGGCGCGGGTGGCGATATCCCGGCCGTTTTCCAGCGCGCCATCCACGAATAAATCCCCCTGGCCGAGCAGCGGTTTGCCATCGGCGGAAGCGAACTCCTGCACCAGGCCGGAAGCGAGCGAGAGCGTCAGGCGATAATTACTGGTGCTGACTTCGACGCGGTCCTCGATGGCGGTGACTTTGGGGGTTTGCCCCGTTTCACGGACGGGCGGGAGTTCCGCGAGCGTTGGCGTGGCGGTGGGAACGGCGATACCCGGCGGGCGGAAGCAGAGCGCGGTGGCTTCCCAGGCGTCCAACCGCACCGCGCAACGCAACGGCGCTGTGCCAGTCACGGCGACCGGCGCGCCGGACATCATGTTGCGCGCGGGCCATTGCGGGCTGCCAGGGAGGTCTTTGGGCAGATCGAGCTGGATGGACTTCGCTTCCGGATTCAGGTTGATCGCCACAATGCTGTTGTTGGCCCCCAGCGTGCGCAGGAACGTCAGCACGCCCGGTTGATCGCAACGGATGGCCTGGTAACGGGCCTCGCCGTATTGCAACTCGGGCAGCGCGCTGCGAATTTGTAGAATCTGGTGGATGAACGGCCCGTGCCCGGTGTCTGCTTCATGGTAGATCATCGGCATGCCGTCCATCCACGCGGTGAGGGCCAGCAAGGCGCGGTACGCGGCCACGCCCACCCAGCCCTGGGCGCGCAGCGTGTCGTGGCTCTCCACATAGCGCAGGCGCAGGGTGCCGCGCGGTTCGGCAAGGCGCTGCTCTTCGAGAAATCGTTGCGCGTTGGCCGCGAGGATTTCGGGCGGCATCCGCCGCCCCTGCAACAGGAGGCGCAGCGAAAAATCAAAATCATACAGCACATCGCACTCCTGCATGTACGGCGCGCGCTGCACTTCGCCCAGGACCGCGCCGTCCGGTTGCGCGGAGCGGACGGTGTCGCGGATGCCGTGGAGCATCTGCAGGCCGCCTTCGCGGAGCGTCAGGCTCCCGCGCTCGTAGGGCAAGGGCGGGACTTGGCCGCCGATTTTTTCCAGCGACGCCTTCCACCACGCCGCCGGGACGTTCCCGGGGACCTTGTTCGCGGCAGGGAAACCCGCGCGCCGCCAGTTCATGATATGGCTGCCGCCCACGGCGTCCACGCGAAAGCCATCAATGGAAAACGAACGCATGTAATGCTCGACAACCTTGAAGATGCGGTCTTGCCAGCCAGGCTCGCGAAAATCAAAGCACCAATAGTTTTGGGCGTCGCCATTCTCATCAAACACCAGCCACCACGGCAGATCATTGCGCAGCGGGCCGAAGGCGGGCGAGCCGCCATGCGGCACGAGGTCCTGCCAGACGCGCATGCCCTGCGCATGGATATCCTGGACGAGCGAACGGTATTCGGCTTCGGTGCCGAGGCCGTCCTGGAATTTATAATAGTCGCGCGGCCAGTAGCAGCCGCGATCCTCCAGCGGCAGCAGCCAGATCGCGCCCGCCCCGAGCTGCTTCACGCGCGGCACCAAATGCTGGCGCGCCGCGGTAAAGCCGCCGAGATCCGTGAACCCGCTGCCGATCGTACCGTTGGGGTGAAAGGAATACAGCGCATTTTCAAAGACCCATAGCGGGCGGTTGTCGGGAACCTTCAAGCCCAGGTCGTCGCAGGCTTTCCAGATGGCCGTGCGGAACGTGGCTTCCAGCGGGGCGGCGTGGACCTCCATAAACGCCGGTCCAATGCTCTGAGCCTGCCCCGCTTCCGCCCAACCGGCCGCGTTGAATTCCTGGGCGACGTAACACGAGGGATTATCGCTGCCCACGAGCACGGTTTGCGCGGAGTCACGGCGCGGATCGTTCAGAAAGAGCAAGGTGCGCTGCGCGGTCTGTTCGATCAGTAACGCGCCCAGTCCGTTGCCGCTGGCAGTACGGGATTGGGCGGATAAATCGGTGCAACTGACGCGCCGATTCTCATCCAGCACGCCGCGCATGGGAATGAAGTAATCGCCCTGTTTCGCCAACGGCCAGGCAAAGCGGACGCGGAAAAATTTAGCGGCGTTGTCATGGCCATCATCCGGGCGGTAAACGAGGCGCAAATAACGGGCTATGCGGTTGGAATTCCCCACCATGCCGAGCACCACGGACTCCTCCAGTTCCCATTCGCCAACCTGTCGCTTCACGGTGAGACGGTTGGAGGGGGCATCCCAGGTTTGCTCGATTAATTGGCTGACGGCAGGGTTGCGATCCAGCAGCCATTTGCCGGATTTGGTTTGCACATCCACGGAAGCCATGGCGGGCGTCCCCGGGACCAATAACGGGATGTCATTCCAAGTGAGGGATGTCCAATCACCGGTATCCGGGTTGATCGCGAGTTTCCAGGGCCCTTTGCTCACGGCGTCAGCGGCGAACGCCGGCAGTCCACCCGGACACAACCACAGGGCGAGCAAGAGGAGTAACGTGCAGCATCCGAGCCTTGAGACGTGCGACGCATGGTGCGGGTGAAACCTGGATGTTCGGCAATTCATAGCTATGGGTAATTATCTGCCGTTTACAGCTTATGCGCCACCCCTTTTTCCAAAAATGAACATCGGATCCGGTTTACGGCTCCGCCTCGGGAGCGACGACGAAATCATCCAGATAATACACAGTCTTCGCGTTCGCACCGCTCATGAAGCCGATCCAACTCAGTTTTTTGAAGCTGGCCGTGGGGAAGGGTAAGTTGATGAAATTCATTGGGGTACGGCCCGGGATGGTAAGCGTCATAGCCCATTTGCCGTCGAATTTTTTCCCGAGGCCGGCGGTGATTTCGAGCTTGATCCATTGGTCCATGGGAATTGCGACGACGGCCTTGTTGGGAACCGTAAGTTTGCCATCGCGGATATTCAGGCGGGGGCCGGTCATATAATTACCGCTCGTCCAATCCCGCCATTCAAAGTCCACGATGGCGTTGGTTTCGACGCGGATCTGGAAGGTGTTGTGGATGATGCCCTCGGCGAAATTCACATCGTAATTGAAATGCGGATTGTAGCTGTTCTTTAAACCGGGGGCGTCGGTGATCTTGAGGCTGTGTTTGCCCGTGGCGGCGACCTGATCGGTGACGAGGACGGAGTCGCCTTTGTTTTCCACATGTATTTTGGCGTGCGCGGGTGGTTTGCCGACGGCGTCATACTCATACGTTTCGGTCAACGGCAGCACTGAAGGCTCGGGGGCAATTTCCAACGGAGGATACTGGACGGAACTGGCTTTGCGGACCCAAGCCGGGTCGCCATAGACACCGGCCTGTGAATAATCAAACGGTTTGAAACCGACCGTGGCTGCCGGTGAACCGGGCTTGAGATGGAAATCCAAACCGTCGGGATTAACGAACAGCGGATCAGCGATGATCGAACCCTGATCATGACCGGCGGCCTGCCACTGTTCAAATAGCATACCCTTGAAATCCGTTTTGACGTTGGGGTTGACTTCCCAGTAACAATTGTTGCGCATGACATGTTTCACCTTTTCCCACGGACCCTGGAGCAGGACGCCTTCTTTCCAATAGACAAGGTTGTTTTCAAAGGTGAAGGAGAGATGCTCCTCCACACGGGTGGCCTGGATCTGGTACAGTTTGCTAAACGCCAGGATATTGTTGCGGATAATGTTTTCCTTGCCGTAGTGCTGATGAAAACCGCCGTTTTTCACGTTGTAAACGAGATTGTTTTCAAACAGGATACCGGTGCTGCCTTCATCGGTGTACATGCCCCAGCCGCCATACGAATAAGAATACACATCGTGAAAAATGTTATTCACGACCCGGGTGCCCTGGCTGGGACCGAGCGTGTAGATGCCGCCCATGTCGCTCAGCAATCCCCAGCCAAGGTGATGCACATGATTGAAGGCGATCAGGTTGCCCTTGCACAGGCTCTCGCCGTATCCCCACCGCCAGCCAGCGGATATGCCGGTGTAAAACAGATCCCCGATTTCATTGTGCGTGATCTGGTTGGTGCCGCTGTGCCCCAGCCATACGCCGACGGCACAAGGGAAAATATAGCCGCCATGCAGCAGGATGTTGTTGTCCACGATGTTGGCGTCCGTACGGTCCGCCGGATTCTTGCTGATATTTGCTTCGCCCAAGCGCACGCCGCCCGCGCCGAAATCATGAATATAACAATGGCGGATGGTGTTCTCCCGGCAGCCGCGCCGAAACCAGACCGCGTAGGTGCCGATATGCCCAATCTCGCAGTCTTCCATCGCGATCTGTTGCGCGCCGTCTGCCATGACCACGGCTTCGATGGACGCGGCCGCCTGGTTGGGTTCAAAGCCGGTGGGTGGCGTCAGCCATTGCCCATGCTCGAACGTGAGGCCCTTCAGCGTGATATTCCGGACCCATTGCTGGCTGGTGGGGTCGCCCTTGAACACCACAAACTTATCCAGCACCGGCGCCACGACGAGCGCCTTCGTTATATCCTCGCCCAGCAACGGCAGATAAGAAAGTGTGCCATCCCGACTCAGGAACCATTCGCCGGGTGCGTCCAGTGCTTGGAAATAATTCTCCAGCACGAAATGGGTGTTCTTGCGCCACGGATTCCACGATTTCATTCCCTCACCGGTGGTCACGATGGACTTGGTGTCGGGATCGAGCCGATCCAGGAAGCGGCGGGTGTTGTCCCAATTGTGATACACCACCAGGTTGGCGTCCTTTAAGTCTGCCGGTGTCAACGCGGATATCTTGGCGTAATCCTCGGCGCGCAGAGCGATGGTTTGTTGGGCGCGTTTCGCCTTTTTCGGGTTACCCGCTTCCAGAGTGGTTTCACGCACGTCCGCCATGTAGAAAAAGAACTTGTTGGGCGTGCGGGCACGGGTGGCGCGCCGATCATTCACAAACAACTGCTCGAAGTACCATTTCCCGGCGGCAACCTCCGGCACTTGTGTTTGCCATAGGCCGTTGGGGCCGGGCTTGAAGCCGCCCAGCGTCTTGCCCCCGCTAAAGACGGGCCGCGCGCCCGGCGCGGTGGTGTAGAGCACTGGCGCGGTGGTTGTGCCGCTATCTTGCGGTTCCAGGATGAATGGTTCTGTGAGTTGATATTCACCATTGGCCACGGTGATGGTGATAGCTTCGGTGGTCGCGACTTTCGAGCGAAAGGTCCGAACTGCATTGCGTGCGCCGGTGAGCGAACGCACCGGGCCATCCGTGCGCGTTGCATTGGGTTTGGCCAGCCGCCCGGACCACGCATCGTTGCCGTCCGTCGCCACGAAGAATTCCGCCGCCGTGGAAGAGGCCAGGGCGATCCAAAGTATGGCCATAGTCAAGGTGCATTGCATCAATCTCATGACGTTGGTGTAGGCGAAAATAACTGAACTGGCAAATAGTTTCCATTAACAAGTTGTCATGGCTGCCAAGCGGTGCTAGCCTGTTGTTTGTAACAGATAACCTGAATGGCACTTACTGAAACGTCCGCTGGGACACCCGGCAATATCGAAACCTGCGTCGTCAAACGGCTCATGGCACGGTTCAGCATCGCGCTCTTGCAATGGGCCGCGTTGTTGGTCAGTTTTTTTATCCTGCGCGTAGCTCTCTCCCTGGCCTTTCTGCCAGGTAACGCGGTTTCCCTTGGTGATTTGCTCCAAGGTTACTTGATCGGCCTGCACTTGGATACCTTTGTGGCCCTACTGCTGACACTGCCGCTGGTGATTTGGCTGGCACTGATTCCCGACCGCTGGTTTGCCGCTACCTGGCATCGCATCCTCCTGCCGGTGTGCCTCTTGATTTTCTGGGGCGTTCAGACGTACCTCTTCTTTACCGAGTATTATTTCTTTGATGAATTCAAGTCGCGTTTCAACACGGTAGCGGTGGATTACCTCATGTATCATCACGAGGTGTTTGTGAATATCTGGGAGGATTATCCCATCATTCGCATTATTCTGGTTAGCGTGGTGTACGCAAGCATTATCGTCACGCTTGGTCGCAAGGCGATGCGGCGTGGGTATGGGATCGCAACCACGGGCTCCGGACGCTGGGCGGCCGCCGGCGTGTGGGGGTTGGCGACGGTTGGATTAGGGTTAACGGTTGGCATTCGCGAGGCCCGTTTTTGCCAGGAACGCCTCTTGAACGAATTGGCCAATAATGGGCACGTTTCCTTCTACGCCGCGTTTACCACCAGTCACCTTGATTACGCTGCGTTTTATCGAACCATGCCACCCGCTGAGGCATTTACGCGAAGCAGCCGGTTGCTCAGCCATACCAACGTGACCTTCGTCAATTCCACCACCAGTCTCCAGCGACGGGTGGCGGGCGATACCAACCGCCCCAAGATGAATGTGGTCATTCTGCTTGAGGAAAGCCTGGGGTCGGAATTCTGGGGTTGCCTGGGGGCCAAGAAAAAGAACCCCTTGACGCCGGAAATGGATAAACTGGCCGCCGAGTGTGGGATGTTATTCACCAACATTTATGCCTCGGGGAACCGCACGGTACGCGGATTTGAAGGCGTCTTCTCCTCCTTTCCGCCATTGCCGGGGGATTCCATTGTCAAACGCGATCACTCGAAGAACGTGGAAACCATCGCTCGGGTGCTGCAACGCGACGGGTATTCGACGGTTTTCTTGTATGGCGGACGCGGATTCTTTGACAACATGCGCGCGTTTGCAGTCAATAACGGTTACGAACGGTTTATCGAGGAAAAACATTTTCCCAATCCAACGTTTACCACCATGTGGGGGGTGTGTGACGAGGACTTGATGCAGCGCACCATCGAGGAGTGCCGCGCCTTGAACGACACCGGAAAACCTTTTCTGGCCACGGCGCTGACGGTTTCCAACCATCGTCCGTTCAGGTATCCCAAGGGGCGCATCCCGGAAGATCCGGAAAAGAAATTCCGCGATTACGCGGTTAAATACGCGGATTATTCCTTGGGCCAATTCTTCAAAGCCGCCCGCCAGGAGAAATTTTGGACCAATACGATTTTTGTGGTGGTGGCGGATCATGGCGCGCGAGTGTACGGCAAGCAAAGCATTCCCATGCATTCCTACGAGATTCCCTTGTTGGTTGTGGCGCCTGGTTTGGCCACCCAACCGCAGCGCATTGGCGCGTTGGGTTGTTCGCTCGATGTATCGCCGACCATTTTGGGGATGATTGGCCGCCCGTATGATACACTGTTCTTTGGCAGGGATCTTCTGAAAAATTCGACCGATGGCATGGTGTGGATCAATCACAACCGGGATATTGGGCTTTATCATCGTGAGCACTTGGTGGTTTTTGGTTTGAATAAGACGGTGGAATTCTATCATGGCAATCCTCGCACGGATACCTTGCAACGCGTTTTCAACCCGGATACGCAGGATCTGGAGTTGGAACAGGATGCCATGGCGATTTACCAATCGGCGGATGATCTGTACGTCAACGAACACTATCGCGTGCAACCGCCGACGGCATTGAGTACCGCCGAGCTCCGTGATATTGGCCAGAGGCGATAATGGTGGTGCAACCTGCTTTACCGTTTTGATTTCGGCAAAGGAGTTCGACTACAACCGCGTCCTAAATGAGACCATTCCTCTCACTTCCCCTTCTTCCGCGTGAACGTGTAGAGGACCGGTAACACCAGCAGGGTCAGCACCGTGTTGGTTACGATGCCGCCGATGACCACCGTGGCCAAGGGCCGCTGCACTTCCCCCCCTACCCCGACGTTCACCGCCATGGGGATAAAGCCCACGGCCGCCACCAGCGCAGTCATTAACACCGGACGCAGGCGGACCTGGCACCCTTCGCGCACCGCATTTTCCAGCAGCGCGCCGCCCGCCAGTTTTTGTTGGATAAAGGTGACCAGCACCAAACCGTTGAGGATGGCCACGCCGCTCAGGGCGACAAACCCAATGCCAGCGCTAACGGTGAAAGGCATATCGCGCAACCATAGCGCCAGGATGCCCCCCACCATGCCAAGTGGAATGCCGGTGGCCACCATCAATACATCCCGGAAGGTGCGCAGGCTGAAATACAGCAGCACTAGAATCAGCGCCAAAGCGAGCGGCACCACGAACATGAGTTTGCGGTTGGCCCGCTCCATGTTTTCAAACTGGCCGCCCCATTCCAGCGTGTAACCCTCGGGCATTTTGACTTGCGTGGCGATTTTCTGCCGCGCCTCGGCGACAAAGCTGGCAACGTCACGCCCAGTCACGTTGCATTGGACGGTGATCCGGCGGCGGCCCCATTCACGATTGATCAAAGCGGGGCCTTCAACTTCCACCACTTTGGCCAGCCGGTTCAGCGGCAATACGGGGCCAGTGGTGGTCGGGATCAAGGTGTTGGCCAACGCCTCGGGATCGGTGCGCTGACGGTCAGGCAGGCGCACCACCAATGGGAATTGTCGTTGGCCTTCGCGAATTTCCCCGACGCGCTTGGTGCCCACGGCTTCGACGAAATTCAGGACGTTGCGGGTCGGGATGCCGTAGCGGGAAGTCGCTTGTTGATCCACACGCACTTGCAGAAAGGGCTGGCCAGTGAGTTGTTCACCGGTGATTTCACCCGCGCCGCGAAGGCCGGTGAGCGCGGCTTGCACTTCCGCAGCCAACTGGCGCAGGGTTTCCAGGTCATCACCAAAAATCTTGATGCCAATATCAGAGCGAATACCGGCAACCAACTCGTTCATGCGCATTTCAATGGGCTGGCTGAAGGCGGGCCGCAGACCGGGCACCTGGGCCAAGACGGCGTGTATCAACTCCACCAGTTCCGTCTGGGTACGGGCGCGCCGCCATTGTTCACGCGGCTTGAGCGCCAGAAAGAAGTCCGAAAGTTCCACGCCCATCGGATCAGTGGCTACTTCCGCCGTGCCCAGGCGCGTCCAGATATGCTCAATTTCATTGGGAAATTCCGCCATGAGCCGCTGCTCAATCAGATGATTCTGCGCGACCGCTTCATCCACGGAAATACCCGCCAACCGCACGGTAGTACCGACGATGGCGCCTTCACCCAGTTTGGGCAGAAACTCCCCGCCCATCCGCATCGCCACCAAGAGCGAGCCCGCAAATACCGCCAGCGCCGCAAACAAGGTGGCCCAGCGGAAGCGCAACGCCAGGTTCAGCACCGGGCGATACAGCCAATGCGCCAGGCGGACAAGCGCCGGTTCGCGCTCCTTCACGTGCCGTGGCAACAGCATGCTGGCCAGTACCGGAATAATTGTCAGCGCCACGAGCAGCGAACCGAGCAAGGCAAAAATCAGCGTCAACGCCATGGGTTTGAATAATTTCCCTTCCACTCCCTCCAGACCAAGAATCGGCAGGAACACAATCAAAATGATGCCCACCCCAAACGCCACCGGCCGGGCCACCTCCAGCGGGGCACTCTCCATGACGGCGGCGCGTTCCGCCTCCGTCAGAGTGCGCCCCAGCTCATGCTGGCGTTCGGCGAGTCGGCGCATGGTGTTTTCCACCATCACCACCGCGCCATCCACAATCAGCCCGAAATCAATGGCACCCAGGCTTAGCAAGCTCGCCGCAATGCCCGCTTGCAACATAAAGCTACTGGCGAAAAGCATCGAGAGGGGAATGGCCGCCGCCACAATCAGTCCGGCCCGCAGGCTGCCGAGAAACGCGAACAGCACCGCCACCACAAGCAAGGCCCCTGCTTGCAAGTTTTCCCGCACCGTATGGATCACTTGATCCACCAATTCCGTGCGATCATACAGCACCTGCATTTTGACATCCGCCGGCAACGCGTTTTGCACCTCGGCGAGCTTCTCTTTCAAGGCGCGCGTAACCACCGCGCTATTTTCCCCCATCAGCATGAAACCGAGCCCGAGCACGATCTCACCGCGCCCATCCGCTGTGACCGCGCCGCGCCGAATCTCATGATCAATCCGCACCTCCGCCACCTCGTGGACATGTACCGGCACCCCGGCATGGGAAGCGATCAAAATATTACCGATCTGTTCGGTATCGGTGACGATCCCGATGCCATGCACGAGCAGAGTTTCGCCACTGCGCACGATTTGGCCGCCACCCACGTTCTGATTATTCGCTTCCAACGCCTCGAAAAGTTGTTCAAACGTCAGCCCATGTTTGATCAAACGATCCGGATCCGTCACGACGTGGTACTGTTTCTCATACCCCCCCCAGGAATTGACCTCTGCCACGCCGCGCACTTTGCGCAACGCGGGTTTGACCACCCAATCATGCAGCTCGCGCAATTCGGTTAGCGTGCGGTTGGTGCGCTCCGAATACACCATGTAATGAAACACCTCGCCCAGGCCGGTGGCGATCGGCCCCAGTTGCGGGCGTTCAATGCCACCCGGCAACACCACACTCTGCAAGCGTTCGGTAATCAATTGGCGCGCCTTGAAAATGGTGGTCTGATCATCAAACGTGGCGACCACCTGCGAGAGCCCGTATTTGGAGATGGAACGCACCGTTTGCAGCCCCGGCAACCCGCTGATTGCCAGTTCCACCGGCGCAGTGATTTGCGCCTCCGCCTCCTCGGGATTCAGCGACGGTGCCACGGTGTTCACCTGCACCTGGACCGGCGTGGTATCGGGAAACGCGTCAATCGGCAGCAGGCTCAGCGTCCGCGTGCCCAGCACCACCAGCACAATGGCCAGCACGCCAACCAGCAACCGGTTGCGCAAGGAAAATTGAATTAATTGGTTTAACATAAGGGAAACCCCATTTGCATATTATCCTGAAGCGGTGAGGCATCAATCCGCGCAGCCCGCGCCCATGCGAGAGCTGAGCAGTTGCGATTTGATGGCAAAGCCGTGCTGAATCACCACCTGTTCCTGAGGCTTCAGACCAGCCAGCACCTCAACCAATCCCTGGTGGCGTGCGCCAAGACGAATGGCACGCGCATCAAATAGGTCTTCCTCCAGCTTCACAAAAACAAGCGGCTTGCTTTCCAGGTATTGCAGCGCGGATTCCGGTAGCAACAACGCACGGTCATGCGTTCGGATTAGAATGCGGGCCTGCGCAAACATTCGGGAACGCAGCACGCCATCGGGATTGGACACCTCCGCCCGCGCCCGCGCCATGCGCGTGCGTTCATCCACCTCCGGGCCGATCCAGGTGAGTTTTCCGGTAAAGGTGCGCCCGGGCAATGCTTCCACCTGCAACTCCACGCTTTGCCCGGTCCGCACTTTGTCCAGCGCGGTTTCCGGCAGATTCAACATGGCCCACACCGTCGAACGATCCGCCAGCGTGAATAATGGCTTGCCGGCTTCCAGCAACGAACCGCGCACGGCAGTGCGCTCAATAATTTCCCCGGCAAACGGCGCGCGCACCTCCAGGAGCACCGATTCCTGCGGCTTGCCCTGCAACTCGTCAATTTGCGCCTCGGTAAAACCGACGGTCCGCAATTGCTGGCAGGCGGCACGGTGCGTGGCTTCGGCCTCCTGCAAATCCTTCTGCGACGTCACCTTTTCGTTGCGCAACTTGCGTTCGCGATCCAGCGTTTGATGCGTCAACACGGCCTTGGCCACTGCCTCGGCGATCGTGGCGGACCAGATCCGCGCCACAATTTGCTTTTCCTCGATCAAGTTCCCCAGGTCAACGTCCACACTTTGCACGATGCCACTCACCGGCGTGACGATCTGCGCGAGCTTGTTTTGGTTATAACCTAATTCGGCATAACACTCGACCGCCTCCGCCATTTCGCCAACGGTAGCGGTGGCCAGTTGAACCCCGACCAGCGTTGCCGAATTGGTGGATGGCAACCGCACCTTCATAGCCTCACCGGAAGCCATCGCCGTGATCTTCTGCGGTTTGCAAATACCGCATTCCGCCTCCGGCACGTTGTGCTCACCGCACATCGGCCGGCCCTGCGCGTCTTTGGCCGTGGCATGGCCGACGGCGGCATGGGCATGACCGGCATGTGCATCGCCTTCGGCGTGTTCTTCTTTGGGTTTGCATCCAACCGTGAGGGTAAACGCAAGCAGACCGACAATGAAATGAGGACGAATAATAATGTTCATGGGATAAGTTATTTGGAGATCGTTTTGACGGATTGCGGCGCGAGCAGCGCTTCCAGTTCCGCTTGCGCCAGGTTTAGTTCCAGCAGTTTCTGTTGATACACCAAGCGCGCTTCCGCCGCCGTGCGCTGAGTATCCACCAAATCAATGAAATTGAATTTACCTTCGGCAAAACCCACTTGCACCAGCCGTAATGCCTCCGCCGCCTTGGGTAAAATGCGCTCCCGCTGGTTGCGGGTGTGCTCGGCGGCCGTGCGATACCGCTTGATGGCCTGCACCCACTCCCGTTGCAATTGCTGACGGACCACTTCCAGTTCCGCCTCAGCCTCTTCCACCCGCGCCTGAGTTTCCTGCACGCGCCCCTTGGAGCGATCAAACAATGGCACTGGCACGGAGAACCGAAAACCAACGATGGATTCATCCGTCGCGCCCACGCGTCCGCCCTCCAAACCGACTTTCACATCTGGATACGGTTCCAAGCGCATGCGGCGAAGCTCCAACCGCGCCCGCTCCAAGCTTGCCAGCCCAACCGCCAGGCACGGATGCTGTCCCAACCAGGTCGTCACCGGGGTTTCCCACAGACTTGCATTGGCGGTTTCAGCCAAGGTCCCCGACAAAGCCATGGTATCAAGATCCGGGCGTCCCAACATCAACCCCAGTGTTTGCCGGGCGGATATCAGGTCCCGTTGCATCGTGTTTAATTCCGTTTTGGCTTGTTCCCATTGAATTTCCGCACGCAATTGCTCCTGATACGCGGTGGCGCCAGCCTCGGATCGCTTACGGGCTGTAGTCATGGAGGATTCCGCCACCTGGGTTAACTCACCTACGGCGGCGACCATGCGTTCGGCGGCCAGCACTTGATAAAAGGCGGCCTTGGCGTTGCGCACCGTCTCGGTCCGCCGCACCGCCATCTCGGCGTCACTCAGCCGAATGCCGGTCTGGCCGATTTGCCGGTCCAAAGATTTTTTGCCGGGATATGGGAGCGTCTGCGAAATACCAAGGGTATGTTTGGCAGCGCCAAGCCCCCGTCCTCCCTGAATCGGCCAATCTTCAGTGGTTATTTCCAACTCTGGGTTAGGCCAGGCGCGCGCCTGAAGTGTACGCCCAACTGCCGAACGCGCTCGCGCCCCGGCAACACGCAGTTCCGGACTGTTCGCCAACGCCATCTGGATGACCGCATCCAGGTTTAAATTGGTCCGGACTGGCTCCGCTCCGACACCGCCGGTCAACCCCACAACCGATCCTGCAATTAAAATAATTACCGTATTGAGTTTCATGATTCGTTTCCTGCAAACACCGTCTATGAAATACCGATCCGCAATGTGAAATCACACCGCGGCCTTTAGAAAATTCCCCGAGGGAAAAGATCAGGAAACGAACGAGGGGGCCCGAACCGGCAACGCACAGCGATGAAGAAACTGCCAGCGTTGATCAAGACCGGGGGGAGAAAAATCCGGAACGGGCGCCGCTTCAGCCAACCGCGCCAATTCATCATTAGCCGCCGCGCTTGCAGTGACCGCCAGCAGCGCGGGAGCGCACACCTCGAGTTGCGGATTGGTGATAAAACAACCGACCGATTCGACCACCGTACAACTGTCCTCGCGGCAATCGTTATCCTGATGGGGTGTTTCGCCGGGATGATTACAACAAGCGAGCAGCTCGAAACCGGGAATGGACTCAAGCTGACAATGCATGGTGGCTGGTATCCATAGAAATACCAGCAACGCGGAGATTGCCATCTTTAACCGGTTCACAGGTTAAACTATAATACTACTACCGTAAGGATTTCAAGTGGAAATTTCAAAATAAACTGCAAGTTGCCGTTTTCACCTGTCGCGCACACGTCCGCGCAGCGCTTTTCTGCGGTTTAAACGCAAGCGTGTTACTGAGTGGACAACACCTGCTTGACTTTGTGTACCAAACCCTGACTGGTGAACGGCTTTTGCAAATAATTGTCTTCCTCCCCGCTGGCTGGCCGCACATAGCCGCTGGAAAATAGGATTTTGGTGTCGGGCAACAGTTCGCGGACTTTTTCGGCCAATTCGCGCCCGCTCATCTGCGGCATGACCAGATCGGTGATCAGCAAATCAATGCGGTCCCCGCCCTTTTTGATCAGGGCCAGCGCCTTTTCGCCGCTAGTCGCGGTTAAAACTTTATAACCAAAGGCGGAAAGCACCATTTGCCCCATCGTGAGCAACAGATCCTCGTCATCCACCATAAGGATGGTTTCGGAGCCGTGCAGTTCCTCGATTTTCCGCGCCGTATCTTTGACGAATTTCTTGTTGGCTGGCAGATAGACGCGCACGGAGGTGCCATGATCCAACTCGCTGGAAATGGCCACATTGCCGCCATGATTGGTGATAATGCCATACACCCAAGCCAGTCCCAACCCGCGATGCCCATACTTGGTGGTAAAGAACGGTTCAAAAATGCGCGGCATCATGTCCGAAGCAATGCCGCAACCATCGTCCTTGACCTCCACGCAGACATAGCTGCCCGGTGCCAGATTGGCGCTCTGATCGTGCGTGGGTTCGCTGAGTTCCAAGTTACGACAACTGACCTGCACTTTGCCTCGGCGTTCCTTGGGAATCGCCTGCACGGCATTCTCCACCACCTTCACAAATGCCTGTTGCATCTTGGCCTCGTCAAAATTGGCGCTGTAAAGGCGGCTTTCCAGATCCAAGTGCCACTCCACATGGATCGACTGGCTGGGACCAGGTTTTTGAAACACCTCGACGGTGCGCCGCAACACGGCGTTTAAATTACCGGTCTGCTGGGCGCGCACGTCTTTTTCCTGACGACTAAAGGCAGCCAGGTCATTGGCAATTTCCGCACCACGCTCTGCGGCCTTTTCCGCTTCCATCAGCGATCGCCGCCACGGATGATCCGGTTCCATCTTTTCGAGGATCAGCGAAATATGACCGAGAATGCTGGTCAGCGCATTATTAAAATCAAGCGCCACCGTGCGCGCAAGCTTGAGGGCGCAATCCAATTTTTGTTTCTGCTGGACCGCCTCGGCCAGTTGCGCCTTGGCTTCAGGGCTGATACTCTGCCCCTCCACCAATGGCAGCGCCGAACCCGCCGGAAACATTTGCAGGACCAGACACTTCTGGCCATCCCGCGTATAACCGCTAACCAAGACTTGCAGTTCCAAGGTCATGTTCCCCTTGGTGCGAAATTTGATTTTGGCGGGCGGCGCGGTCAGTAAATCCGGACGCCCCAAAAACTGCTCCGCCGTCAGTTCATTGCCAGCCCCCCAGATGGACGCCAGATACACATGTTCCAGCATGGAGCCAAACACCGCAAACGCGCCCTGGCTGGCACGACACATCACGCCTTGCGAGTCCACCAATACGGCGGGCCACCCAGCGCTTTCCAAATCAAATTGAGAGTCGAACTTCACAGGTTATATTTCCATCGGTTCAGGTGGCTACCCGCTCAGGGCAGGCCACCGCCGCTATTTTGCGCGCATTGCTAAAATTCTTGAAGGCACCCGGTAAAAGCTCGGAGCTGGTAAATGACTTCGATTTCCCAGGGGAACGGCTATCGGCCACCCAGACCACCGCCGCCGGGGCGTACTCAGCCAGCAGTTGTCGGCAGGCACCGCAGGGCATGGCCCCACCATCCAAAGGTGCCACGACCGCCATGGCCATGAATTCGCGATGCCCCTCGGTCAACGCCTTGAACAACGCCACCCGCTCTGCACAACAGGTCAGCCCATAACTGGCGCTTTCCACGTTGGCACCAGTGATCACCGCCCCCGCCCGGGTGAGTAGCGCCGCGCCGACCTGAAAACCGGAATAGTCCGCACAAGCCATGCGACTGGCTTCAATGGCGGCGGCGATCAACCGTTTTCGGGAATTACTTGGGGTGATCTTTTTTTTGTCCATACAGACGCGCAAAATTCTCCAATAACGCCGCCGCTTTGCCGGCGGAACGCTTACCAGTCTCCAGTACCTCGGAATGGGAAAGCGGTTGCGGATTGCGCCCCGCCGCCAGATTGGTGATGCAGGAAACCGCCACAATTTTCATGCCGCATTGGCGGGACACGATGATTTCCGGCACCGTGCTCATGCCCACGGCATCCGCCCCCAAGGTCGCAAACGCCCTGATTTCCGCCGGGGTTTCATAGCTCGGCCCACTGACTGCCAGATAAACACCCTCATGCAGGTTGACATCCACTTCCTTGGCCACCTCGCGCATCATGCGGCGCAGGGTTTTATTATGCGCATCGGTCATATCCACGAAACGATGCCGGCCGGGCGGCACCGGGCCGCGAAGTGGATTAACCCCCATGAGGTTGATATGATCAGTTAACACCATGAAATCGCCTGGTTTAAGGCTGGCATTGATGCCACCAGCGGCATTGGTAAGCACCAAGGCGCGAATGCCCATGGCGGCCAGTAGCCGCACTCCAAACGTCACCTGTTCCAGCGAATGACCTTCATAGTAATGCGAGCGTCCGCTCAGAATCACCACTGGCGTTTTTTGCATGTAGCCAAGCACCAGTTTGCCGGCATGTCCCGCTACGCCCGTGCGCGGAAAGCCCGGAATACTCGAATAGTCCACCTCTAGGATGGCGGTACACCGCTGCAATACTTGCTGAAACCCGGTACCCAATATCATCCCCAGCGCCGGTCGCAATTTGGAGCGGCGCAACAAAACGGCAGCAGCCTCCGACGGCGAGTTCCCCGATGGCTCGGGCTCGTGGCCGGCATTTCCCACTTTGCTATGTACTGTATTGGTTGCGATCATGGTACAACTGCGATACGCTTGGTCATATTAGTATCAAATATGGCATTAAACAATGAAGAAATCGGACGATATGCGCGCCATCTGATCTTGCCCGAGGTGGGCATGGCGGGCCAGTTGAAGTTGCAGGGCACCCGCGTTCTCTGTATCGGGGCCGGCGGTTTGGGCTCGCCGATTGCCATGTACCTGGCCGCCGCCGGTATCGGGCAGATCGGATTGGTGGATTTTGATACGGTGGACCGGTCCAATCTGCAACGCCAGATTTTGCACGGCACCAACGACGTTGGCCGGTTAAAAACAGACTCGGCGCGCGAGGTTATTCAGGCGCTTAACCCAAATGTGCGGGTGGAAACCCACCCCGTGCGATTAACCCGGCTAAACGCGCTGGACCTGATTCGCCCTTACGACATCGTGGTGGACTGCACCGATAACTTCCCCACGCGGTACCTGACCAACGATGCCTGCGTGCTGCTGCGCAAACCCAATGTGTATGGGTCCATCTTCCGGTTTGAAGGTCAGGCCAGTGTGTTTGCGCCGCATCTGGGCGGCCCCTGCTATCGCTGCCTATATCCCGAAGCGCCACCGGCAGGAACCGTTCCCTCTTGCGCCGAAGGCGGAGTACTAGGGGTTTTGCCAGGAATTATTGGCTGCATTCAAGCCACGGAAATCCTCAAGCTGGCACTAGGACAAGGCACCCCCTTGCTCAACCGACTTTTGCTGCTGGACGCGTTGACCATGAAATTTCGCGAATTAAAACTGCGCCGCGATCCAGCCTGCCCGATTTGCGGCGATCACCCCTCCATTACTCAACTCATAGATTACGAAGATTTTTGTCACATGAAGCCCCAACCCACGATACCGAATCCGGATGAAGTCACCGTGCAAGACATGAAACGCGCCTTGGACGAACCCGCCTTGGGCATTCTGGTTGTGGATGTGCGTGAACCGGACGAGTACACGATTGCTTCCGTGAAAGGCACCCGGCTGATTCCATTAAGCACGCTGCCTAATCGCCATCCAGAACTGAACCCAAACCAACCGCTCTACCTGCACTGCAAAGGGGGAGTGCGTTCCATGAAGGCACTGCAATACCTGCGTCAACAAGGCTTCCGAAACTTGAAGAGCGTCAAAGGCGGAATTCTGGCTTGGTCGGAAGAAATTGACCGTAGCGTGCCGAAATACTGACCCAAACAACCAGCCGCCTAATAAATCGGCTTCAACACACAATCGCTATAATTGGTGTCGCCGGTATAGGTAAATAGTTTTTTAAGAGTAATCGGACCAACTTGCTGCACACTGCCATCCACCATCGCCACATTGCCGACAAACATGTGGATGTCGCTGCCCCATTCCGCCTTGGCAACGGCAGAGCCTGTTGGGGTGCCAAAAGAAGTAATCACATTGGCATTGGCATAGCCAGCACTACAGGGTCCAGTGTCCCCATTCCCCACGATGTTACGGTCAGTCGCCAGATGGTGGGTGGACATCAATGGCTGGGACTCGGTGGCAAAGGTGTAACTGAGAGCATTATTCTGGTAGCCTGGATTGGCAAACCCGCCAACATTCGTGCCAAACCCGTAGGCAATTTGGCGCGAGGTATCGCTCATGCAGGTGAAGACCTTCGGGTTGACGATTTCGCCGGAAATGGCCTGATAATGCCGCCAAGTGTGAATATCACCGTAGGTGCCACCGTCTACCGGCATGACCTGCCAGGGAAACTTCCAGTCATGATCGTCTGCCCACATCGAAAAGCCCAAACCTACCTGCCGGAGATTGTTGACGCATGAGATGCGCTGCCCCTTGGCTTTGGCCTTGGCCAGCGCTGGCAGCAACATCCCCGCCAGGATACCGATGATGGCAATAACAACGAGTAACTCGATCAAGGTGAAGGCCTGATCGCGCTTGGGTTCACTAAAGCGGCTTCTCATACGTTTTACCCATACGCCAAGAAAGCTATCTGCGCAAGGGCAATACGCAGCAATCGCCCGCTTTTTTCTTCCGATTTTGATTGGATACGCGGCCATTAAGTTTTAGATTGGCAACGTTCAACAAAATAACGTCACATGAATGAACACGAGCGGCAGGAATGGGAGCAGCTTAAACAACTGATCGAGGCGCAGCAGGTTCAACTCAATGCCTTGCGCGCCCGGATTGACGCCCTGAGCACCGTACCCGCCGCGCTGGTCACGAATACTACTCCGGCATCCAGCCAATCTACCGAGCCGACCAAAGTTCCCAGCCCGGCCCCGGTGGCGGTACCGCCATTACTCGTTTCCCCCGAAGTCAGACACAGTCTGCCGCCGCCGTTGCCCAAATATGTTCCACCGCCAATCCAGCCTCTCCCGGAATGCCACCCCACCGAAGTCGCCCTCCCAGCCATCGCCACAAACAATATCGAGAATATCAAACAACGCCGGGCTGCCGCGCTGGAGCAGTTACGCAGTCACCGCGAGACGACCGCCGAGGTTTCACCGTTAGCCCAGGAAATCCCAAACGAACCGGCCACCGCCGAGGCACTTCCTGCCCAGGCGGAATCGGTCCCGAAAGGTTCCCTGGAAATGCGGCTGGGAACGTATTGGTTTGTACGCGTGGGCATTGTCATGGTGCTTACCGCACTGGTCTGGGCGGGCTATTACGCCTATGATAAATTTCATTTGGGCGGTCCCGGCAAGGTGATCGCGCTATATGTGTTCAGCGGCCTGTTGATGGGGGCCGGGGCCTGGCTGCAACGGCAGAAGGAAAAGATCTCCGTGCGCAATTTTGGCGAGGTGGTATTCGCCGGCGGTTTGGCCGCCGTCTATTTCACCACGTACGCCGCGCACCATGTCGCCAGCTTGCGCGTGATCTCCAGCCCGTTCGCGGATGGGGTCTTGCTGCTGGCGTGGGCAGGGTTCATGATCTGGCTGGCGGATCGCAAGAAGTCCGAGGTGCTGGCAATGTTCGCCACCGGGCTGGCCTATTACACCTCGGCCATTACCAGCATCGGCTTGTTCACGCTATTCTCCAACCTGGTGCTGACCTCCGCCGCTGTCTTTTTCCTGTTGCGCAACCGGTGGGTCGGGCTTTCCGTGGGCAGTCTGGTCGCCACCTATGGCGGGTTTGCCTTCTGGCGATTTTACAACGACGGCTGGGATTGGAACCAACACGCGGACGAACTAACCGTCGGGAACGTGTTCCTGGGCGGTTATTGGCTGGTGTTCACCGCAGCGGGTTTCCTGTCCAAGGCGGAAAAATTGATGCAAACGGAACGGGCCTCGTTTCTCAGTGCGAATAATGGCGCGTTTTTTGGGTTGGTGGTGCTCTCGATGTGGCATGCCGACCAAGGCACGTTCTGGCGATTCGCCATGAGCTGCGGGGCAGTACTCATTGGGCTGGCGCTGGCGGCACGACGTTATTTGACCGAAGAAAAAGTGGTCCGTAACGCGTACCTGACCCAGGGTATCGCGCTAGTGACGCTGGGGTTGATCACCAAGTTCAGCGGGCACACGCTCGCCCTGCTGCTCGCCACCGAAAGTGTGATCCTGCTGATTCTGGGCAACCTGCTCGCCAACCGCGTGTTGCGCGTGGGAGCCCAGCTATGCGCGTTGCTCGCCGTCGGCTGGGGACTGGCCTCGACGGATACTCATGCCAACCAATCCCTGATCGCCAACCTCCTCTTGGGCGCGATGCTGGTGTTTAACGCTTGGTGGAACCGACGGCGCAACGCCGAGACCGAAACGCAGGAGTTTGATTTGTGCCAAGCGTACTTTTCTGCCTTGGGCTTGCTGATGTGGGCGGTCACCACCTGGCAGTTCACGCCCAACGATTGGCTCGTCCCCACCCTGGCCGTGGAGGCGCTGCTGCTTACGCTCTCCTATTACGTCCTGCGCGTGCGGGAAATCACTGCTTTTGGCCAATGCTTCCTCCTTCTGGGGGTGTTTACCTGGCTCGGCCACAAACTGGACGCCAAAGAAACGGTCCCCTGGTGGAACCCCGCTATTCTCATCGCCGTGCTGGTGGCGATCAGCCATTGGTGGCAACGGCAGCAGACGCTCACCCTCAGCGTCTCGGCCCGCCAAGGGCCTCCGGGCCTGTACGCGTTGGCCACCGTCGGTATCCTGTTCTTCTGGTTGCAACCGGAATTTGCTCCGTCCAGTTGGATGGCCTTTACCTGCCTGCTGGCGTTGGTGCTGACGGGCTACGGCCTCCTCACCCGCGCCTGGTTCCTGGCGGCGTTTGGCCAGCTATTCCTGTTGGTTAGCGCGGTGGAATTTTTGCGCCAGCTCGACAGTTCCAGCACGCACCCGGCTTGGTATTTCGCGCTGGCCCCCATGGCCACACTGCTGAGCCTCGCCGCCGCCGCGCTCTACTGGTACGCGCAACACCCGGACCTCCAGGATAAAACGCGCACGCAAATCCTCACCGTGGGAATCATCTACCGCTGGGCCGCCCTGCCCTTGGGGTTGCTCTGGATATTTGATTATATCCCCGCCCAGGAACAAGTGTGGGTACTCGCACTCGTGGGCGTCGCCCTGTTTGCCTTGAGCGGCTGGCGGCAGAGCCGGGAAGCGCTGCTGGCCTGTGGCGTAATGCTAGCCGTCGCCAGCATCACACTGATCGCCGCGCCGGCGCGGCCTACCACCTTCATCTACTGGCCCAACTTGGCGACCATCCTGGTGTTCCCCGTCTTGCAGCAACTGGCCCGCCGCCAACCCGCCCGCTTCCCCCTGCCCGATAATTACCACGCGGCCCTGATGATCCCCGGTGCCTTGCTGCTTTGGTTTTACTTATCCCGCTGGGTGATGCTGGCCACTGGCGGGCGATTCTACGTCACCGCCACCTGGGCCGGACTGGCCCTGGGCATCTTCGGCGCGGGATTTTTATTACGCGAACGCATCTACCGCTGGCTCGGGCTGAGCATCCTGCTTTGCGCCCTCGCCCGCGTGATCCTTTACGATGTCTGGCAACTGGCCGTGCCGTACCGGATTCTAAGCTTCCTGGCCCTGGGTTTCGTGTTGCTGGTGCTGGGCTACCTTTACAACAAGTACCAGGAAAAAATTCGGGAATGGTTGTAACCTAGCCGGTCGTTTTGCCTTCCCCGCGCGCATAACCCCCATTATAAACCAGGCAGCATTATGAACTATATCACCCTGCTCACGATCCCGTTTACCGCTGTATGCGCCTGTGCCGGCGTATCTGCCAGTACCATCACCAATGAGGCGGAAATACCGCCTTACACGCTGCCGGACCCGTTGGTTTGTCAGGATGGGACGCGCGTGACCGACGCGCGAACGTGGCGTGCCAAGCGCCGGCCTGAGTTGCTGCATCTCTTTGCCAGCGAAGAGTACGGCAAAACGCTCTTGGGCAGGCCGGAGGCAATGCGATTTGTGTTGCGCGAGGAGAAAAAGGAGGCGCGCGGCGGCAAGGCGACCCGCCTACAGGTGGGCGTGCTGTTTGAGGGCAAGGAGGATGGCCGACAGATGGAATTACTGGTGTACCTGCCCAATCAAGTCAAAGGCCCGGTGCCAGTGTTTCTCGGGTTCAATTTCGATGGTAATTATACCACCACCGACGAGCCGGATATTCCGTTGGCCAAGCATTACGCGATGGGACTCTATGCCAATCGGTTGGTGAAAAACACCCCCACCGAAGCAGGCCGGGGCATCCACAAAGAAATGTGGCAATATGACCTGGCGCTGGAGCACGGATATGGTGTGGTCACGGCCGGGTATGGTGAAATCGAACCCGATGCCAACGGCCGCTGGCAGGAAGGGCCGCGTGGACTGGGGCCGGAGCCGGGAGCAGAGGATTGGGGCTGCATCGGTGCCTGGGCTTGGGGGTACAGCCGGGCCTTGGATTATCTGGAAACCAACCCACGGGTGGACGCCAAACGCGTGGCGCTGATCGGTTTCAGCCGGCTGGGCAAGACCGCGTTATGGGCGGCGGCGCAAGACGAGCGGTTTGCCATGCTGGTCGCCAACAATTCCGGGGCCGGCGGCGTGGCCCTGAGCAAGCGCATTTTTGGCGAGACCGTCGCCAACCTGACGGCCAACCTTGGCCGCTGGTTCTGCCCGAACTTCCGCCAGTACGCCACCAATGAGGCCGCTTTGCCAATGGACCAGCATGAACTGGCCGCACTGATCGCGCCACGGCCCCTGCTCATCACCAGCGCCACTCAGGATCTTTGGTCTGATCCCAAAGGCGAATTTCTGGGCGGTCTCGGCGCGGACCCGGTCTATCGGCTCCTTGGCACCGACGGTCTGGCGTGCAAGGAATGGCCGGGTGCCGGTCAACTCGTGGACAGCCGCATTGGCTACTTTCTGCGCGTGGGTAAGCATGATGTCACCCTGGAAGATTGGCAGGCCATGGTGACTTATGCCGATAAACATTTCCGGAAAAAATAGTCGTTCCGGATAGGACGGTGAATGGGATTACCCCAAGCCAACCGGCCAAAGAAAAAGAAGTAGGTTGCGTTTGTTAAGGCGGCGAGACTATAACCATGGCGTGGATGCGAATGCTCATCTCCCGAGTTTGATTGCGGCAACCCAGGCGCTCGCCCGGGCAGTGGATGGTTTCCAATTTCCCGGCGGCTATGTGTACAATCCGTTGCGGTATGCTTGGGAACCGCACCAGATGTATCTTAGCCGCTACACCGGTGCCCCCAAGCGCGTGCTGTTTCTGGGGATGAACCCCGGTCCGTTCGGCATGGCACAGACGGGGGTGCCATTTGGCGAGATCAAGGCGGTGCGCGATTGGATGGGCATTGAAGCGCCGGTGGGCAAACCGCCGCGCGAACATCCCGGTAAGCCGGTTTTGGGATTCCAATGTCCGCGCTCAGAAGTCAGTGGGTTGCGGTTATGGGGGCTGTTCGCCGCCCGGTTTGGTACGCCGCAGGCATTCTTTACCGATCACTTCGTGCATAACTATTGCCCATTGCTGTTCCTGGAGAATACGAAATCCGGCAAGAACGTGACGCCGGAACAACTGCCGGGATCGGATACGGCGGCATTGTTTTCTCTCTGCGATGAGTACCTGCGTCAGTTGGTGGTCCTGCTCAAGGTGGAGTGGGCCATCGGGGTCGGTGGCTTTGCCGAGGAACGCCTGGCGCTGGCGCTGCAAGGGTGCAACGTAAAAATTGGAAAAGTGTTGCATCCCAGCCCGGCCAGTCCGGCGGCCAATCGGGATTGGGCCGGAACCGCCACGCGGCAGCTTGAAGCCCAGGGCGTATGGCCAAGGAATAACACGGGGTAACCACCGCCACCTTCAGCCAGAAGAACCCATGTCCGCAAAACCTCCAACGAATTCGCCGTCAGCCACCGGTCCCGCGACCGATCGCTTTGCGTTTGAGCGGGAGTTGTGGGCC
Organism: Verrucomicrobiota bacterium; assembly: GCA_037139415.1. NCBI lineage: Bacteria > Pseudomonadati > Verrucomicrobiota > Verrucomicrobiota bacterium. The sequence continues at coordinate 31,896 of JBAXGN010000083.1, forward strand.
AAGGGGATCACCCGCGTTGCCGGTGTGGATGAGGCGGGGCGCGGGCCGTTGGCGGGCCCAGTGGCGGCGGCGGCCGTCATCCTGCCGCCAAGCTGGGAACTAACCGGGCTGCCGGCGGAACTGGCCGGGCTGAACGATTCCAAGCAACTTACCGAAGCGCAGCGGGACAAGTTTTACACCGCCATCACCACGCATCCCGAGATCGCCTATGGCATTGCCCAAGTGGAGGCGGCAATCATTGACGACATCAATATCCTGCAGGCCACGCATCGCGCGATGAATCTGGCCCTGGCCAAATTGGAACCGGCACCCGCCCATGTGCTGGTGGATGGGAACGCGGTTAAGTCATTTTTGTTTCCCCAAACAGCCATCGTCAAGGGGGACGCGCGCAGTTATTCCATCGCCGCCGCGAGCGTGCTGGCGAAGGTGACCCGCGATCGCCTCATGCTGGCCTATGATCATCAATGGCCACAATACGGTTTCGCCATTCACAAAGGCTATGGCACCCCCCAACATTTGGCGGCCATCGCCGCCCATGGCCCCTGCCCTATCCATCGGCGCAGCTTCGCCCCGTTAAAAGCGGAACAACGGGAGTTGTTTTAATTCCGTCTTGTCCAAGCCGGACAGGGTCTTGTCCAAGCCGGACAAGGTCTTGTCCAAGCCGGACAGGGTCTTGTCTGAGTCGGTCAGGGTCTTGTCTGAGCCGGACAGGGTCTTTGTGTAGACGGACAGGGTATTAGCTTGGCCGGGCAGGGTGGTGTGGTGGTGTAGGAGGGTCGCGACTGGG
>JBAXGN010000084.1 GCA_037139415.1 Verrucomicrobiota bacterium
AGTGGCTGGTTTTGATCTGCCCATTAATGGCTGGTTTTGATCTGCCCGGTGACAACCCTTATGAATTTGACGGCGTTGATCTTGGCGTGAATATATCGTTGCACCGGAAGACCGGTGTAAAATCACTCGTATCCGAAATCAGTACCGGTCAGCGAGCAGCGCTTGCACTTTCAATATTTCTCAGCTTGAATGGTGGTGTTGTTGCTCGTGCACCATGGATTCTTTTCGATGATCCAGTTGCTCATGTTGATGATGTCAATCTTCTCTCGTTTCTTGATATGTTGAGGGATTTGGCATTGCTCGGTAACCGGCAAGTGTTTTTTGCTACCGCAAACGCAAGAATAGCCGATCTTTTTGTACGGAAGTTCGATTGCTTTGGACCCAATTTCAAACAAATCTTGCTTGAGCGATCGATGGGGGCGATCAGACATATATAACGGGATTGCTTGGCAAATCCACCTTTTTGAGATTACCAAGGTTTTGCTTACGAAACTTTAATGACAGGTTTTGGAAGTCAAAATCGGCTAAAATTCTACGTCGCGACATTTCTGGTCGAGTTGATGGACGATGCGCTGGATTTTCTGTGAGGACAGGATGGTGCCGCTACGGTTCAGAATGAATCCGCGAATTTCCTTATGGTTCAATACCGGGATACCGTCTTTGGATTTGCGCTCAATCCACCAGCCGGGGATGGTCAGGATGGGAGTGACGGAAACCGACTCGCCAATGGCACTGCTTAGTTGACCACTCAACCAACTGGCGTTGATGCGCGTCTGCTCCAGCATCTTCAATTCCCTACCACCGGGAAAGTTCAGGGATTGGCCGTCATAGGTGACGACATGGTTGTTGAAGCCGGGTGGCAGTTCACCTTTGCGGCGAGCCTTGGTTTCAATGGCAAAGACCCCGGTGGATGAAACAACAATGTGGTCAATGTTCCATTTGGGATCTGCCGGGTAATCGTGGAAGACCTGGCAACCATCGAGCATAAGCTTATTCAGGGCTTCGCCTACGAAACGTTCGCCACTAAAACCGAGGTTGTAATTGCGGTAATCCATCACCGATCTATAAACGCGGCGACCAAGGAAGATAAGTACGCCTGCGCACAAAATTCCAAAAAGAAGGGTAACAAGCATTCCAGTAGAAGTAGTCGCCGCTGACCAAGTCTTGACGATGGCTGAGAATATACATGACACCATAGCGAAGTAAGCCAAGGCCACGATCATTGTCTCATTCAATTCATCCAGCCGGTTGCGCAAACTTTCTCCCGGAGGGCGCAGCATTTTCTCAGAGACGGGTGGGCGTTTGCCCTGTTTATGCAGCAAAAAGAACCGTGTGAAAAAGAGCAACAGGATCGCCAAGGGTAAAAATTGGATAAACAGGTCGAACATAGATAGAGTGAATTTTTTGGGATAGTGAATACCGAAAAGCCAAATGAAGGTTAAAACGGCGGGTCGTTTGAGCAGAGGCTTTGACTTACGGACCGGCCTTTGTGCGAAGTCTCATCGTTGAGCAGGTTAAATGTGTTGAGTCGCACTCGAATAGAGGTTAGCGAGACGCCGTAGATGTTGGCAAGACTGCCACTGACAAGTTGAAAATCACGGCGGCTATAATCTGCGTCTGAAATCCACACCTTGCCGACATTACGCGTGATTCCGTAGAAAAGCTGGGTTTCAACCAAAGCTTTTAGAAAAGTTGCTCGTGGAAGAACAAGTGAGGCGGCAAAGACATTAGCCTGCCATTCCAACCAGTCCTGAGGAGTCCGTTCATCAAGGCGGCAAAGGGTCTCCTCGTCATCTTGCAAAGTCTCCTGCTCCTGGCGGGGTTGTGCAAATCTCCAGTTTTTATAATTCCACCTATGAAGAATCCAGTGGCCAATCTCATGAGCGGCCGTAAACCGCATTTGAACTTTTCTTTCCCCAGCCAACAGATTATCGAGGCTAAGGAGCTTGCGTGAGAAATTTACCAACCCAAGAATCTTGGCACCATTTTTATAGCCAAGATCCAATATGGAGCTTTGCAGACCAGTCGTTTTGCCGAGTTCTTGGATTATTTCGAGGACTGGAGTTTGGACTGGCACACGGAGTGCTTTCGGACAATATTTATCCAGGACTTCGGTTGCAATATCCTCAATCTGCCGGGCTTTAAGAATGGGGATTCCATCTTCACTATATCTGAGTTGGTTAGGACTGAAGGCCATATGGTTCGGACTTATGGTTTCTCACCGGTTCATGAGTTCGCGGACCAGGTCAGCACCACGAGCAAGATCGGCAGCGCGCAGTTCTACGACATTCCAGTGCAATGGACCTTCCCGAAGGCGATTGCGGATGATGCGATCCCGACGAAGACGCGCACCCGTGTGAAACGCGGCGCCGTCCACGTAAATCGCAAGCCGCCGGGCGGATACCGCAAAGTCGGCGATAGAAATAGGCGGAAGCCCTTCGGCAGGGGCCACAGATACTTGGCGTTCGGGGTGGAAACCATGCTGCTCAAACAGGCGGAGAAACCGTAACTCAAGTGGGGAACCAACACCCGCCGCGAAGGCTTCGAGCCAGGGACGAGGGTCGTTACTATCCCCGCGTTCGAGCGGCAATGGTTGCGGCGCACTGGCGGCCAACTGGTCCAGATCACCAATAATGGCGGGCCATCGCAATTGGTCGTGATAGCGTTGATTCTGATAGGACTTCAGACAACGGTAACAAGCGGTTTCACAGTTTGGGTGATTCAAATGCTCCAACGCTCGTTGGGCGATCAGATGAAATTCCCTGGCCATGCGGGCAATGTACCCGCTGCCGCCGACGCTGGGATCCACAAAGGTGAGGGATACCCGCTGGAAGGCACCGGCCTCAGCAGATTCCTGCCAAGGTCCCTCCGGTTCGAATTCAATTTCGCTGCCATCCAAAAGCAGGTGATGGCGGATGCCAATACGCAGCGCGGCTCCCAACGAATGCGTCCACTCTTCCAACGCGTTAGCGTCAAATCCCTCTGGAATGAAAGCAACCAACCTCAGTACTTCGGCTTCCAGGCTGGTGACTATGCCGCTGGGCTGGGCAGGCTGCCCAGCGCGGGCGCAGGACTGGGAATGGCCATAAGGGTCGATGGCATTGCCAGTGCGGGCGCGCCGCCGGGGGCCAGCATCCTCGGGAGGCGGAGCGATCAGCGTGTGGCCGCAGGTACTGCACAGGCAGAAGCCACGGGCATTCTGATGCAGCACCAAACCGCGCTCGCGTTCGGCTTCGGTAGGTTCCAGGCCTTCGTTAAGCCAGCGCACTTCCTCATTGCGGCTGAGCTGGAGCTGCCAACCGGGACCAACGGACCAACGCTCAAACACTTCGCCATTCCATTGGGGGAAGAAAGCGACCAGGTTGCGGGCGCCTATCCGGTCCTCTTCATCAAGGACGGGCGCTTCATTGCGCTGGGCGACAAAGCCGCCGTATTCAAAGGCCGGGTAGGCGGGACCGGGCTCGGCCAATTGACAGCGGGGACATCGGGCGTGGTCGGCGGCATACCGGAGGCCACAACGGCGGCAGAGCCGGTAATTCCAAGGGGTATCGCTGCGGGGATTCCACGGAGAACTGGTATCCAAACCGATGACTTTCCAGCGGCGAGCCCGGGCATAGACGGGGGCGGCGGGCATGTACTGGTAGATGCCAAATCGGCGGGCCACGGAGACCAGATTTTCCTCATTCGGATCCCCCAGCAGCCGGAGGGAGGCCGGTTCGGAGGGGAATTCGTAGCCGGGCAGGATGCCAAATTCGGCGAATCGGCGCGGGGGATAGCCGGCAGACGCGTCATCGGCTTCCGGACGGTCATCTCGCCGGGCGACGGGCACACCCAGGAGGCGAGCTACCAGATCAGCGGCGCGCACCCCGGATTGCCGGCCCTGGAGGGTGGCGTAAAAACGTTCGAGCGCGGCTCGGAGTTCCTGCACCTGGCGGGCGGTGCGCTGCACGACGTCGTTGATGCGGTTGGGGAGTGAGGCGAGGTGCGCCTGCAAGGCGGCGTCATCCAGGCCACAGGCGCGCAGGATATCCTCCCCCCAGGCGAGGCGAGCCAGTTGCAAGGCGTAATCGCCCTGGGCTTGGACGGCGGCAATCAAGGCGTTGACGGGCTCGGATTTGATTTCGCCCTGTTCGCTGACGTATTCGACCATGCGACCGGCGAGGCCGGGATTGGCGGCACCGAAGGCAATGGCGGCCAGGTGGCGGAGGATGACATCACGGTTGCCGAGCGAAATGGCGGGGGCGGGAATCTCGCCAGAGATCATTTCCTCGGGGTGATCGAAGAAATACTGGTCATGCGGATTGCTGCGCGCATAACCGACCACAAGGCCGACCCGGGTGCGGCGACCGGCGCGGCCCCCGCGCTGGGCGTAGTTGTCGGGCCGGGGCGGGACGTTGCGGAGCATCACCGCATCCAAGCCGCCGACGTCAATGCCCATTTCCATAGTGGGCGAGCAGGCGAGGACGTTGAGCGGTGCCTCGGCGGCGGAAGCTTTAAAACGATTCTCCAAATCCACGCGGCGTTCATTGGTCACCTGGGCGGTATGTTCGTCGGCAATCAGAGGCCGGAAGGTGGGCTGGCGCATGCGGCGGACGGTCCGATGCTGCTCGACCTCGGCATCGGGCCACAGGGAGGCGACGCCATGACAACGCGGGCATGGGGCACCAGCATAAGCTCCGGCCAAGGGCCACGAACAAATATTGCAGCGGAGGCGGTCCGCACCAGTGAAAAGGCGGAGGCGCAGGACTTCGGCGTTCAACTGGCACACCCGGGCGCTTTGGCGATGGCCCTGAACGTCGGACGTGGTGGTAAAACTACCGCGCTGGAGGAATTGCAGGAGGGCGAGGCCGTCGTTGGCATCGGGCTGGGGAGCGCCGAAGCGGTGCAAAAGGTGTTCGACCAGGCGCTGGAAACTCGGGGCGCGCCCGCCGGTGCCGGGGGCGCGCCAGGCATTTCGGATGGTAATGCCAAAGGGGGCCCCGGCATTATCGGCATACGGGAGCGGGCGGCCCTGGGGATCCACGGGCATGCCTTTGGGCTGGGCGACCTTGCGCTCCCAATCGGCCCGCGCAATGTAATCAGGACAGGCGGGGTTGCGCGGATGGTAGCGCATCATTTCGCGCGAGAGCATGCTGCGCACGCGGAGTTCATCGAGAAAACAACGGCAGAGATGGGTTAATTGGGCCTGGGTGATGCCCCAGTGGGCGCACAGGTCCCCGCCACGACTACGGACCTCCTCCTCCAAACCATCGTAGGCAATCGAAAGCACGCCGAGATTGATGAGAGTGCCGCGAAAGAAAGGAGTGACGGCGATTTCATCCAGCAACGGGGCCTCCTCCCAGGCGCGGACGCGGAGGCGCTCATCCTCGGTGAGGCGGCGTTCGGGATCGTCGGGGCCGTTGGGATTGTCGCCCGCCTGAACGCCAAGGTCCCCCAGCAGTTCGACAGCGCGTTGCAGGGAGAGGCGGGGGTTCGATTGCAAGATTTGGAAGAGGCGCCGCCGCATGCGGTCATAGCGGCTTGCGAAAATGATGAACCGGGCCTGGTGGGCGGCATCTTGGCGGCTGTCGCTGAAGATGAGCAATCGTTCCTTGCCATCGTGGCCCTCGCGGTCGGCGTTGGCGTCGGCCAGGGCTTCGACGAGGCCTTCGCCCAACACCTTGACGGCAGCGGAGGTGCCAAGGGCAACAGGGGTGATCACGTTGCGGGTGCCGGCGGTGCCGCCGCAGCAAAGGCAACGGCTCCGGCCGTGAACGAGGCGGACCTGGAAGGGAAAATCCGAGGCCGTCAGACTGAAATTCAGAGTGTGGGGATCAAACGAACCCGAATGTACGGGATGCCCGCGGACCTGGGCAATGCGGGCGCGAGTGCCCCGGCGGGGAACGCGTGGCTCGCCGTCTTCCTCCTCCGGGTCTTCCTCGGGCTGGATGTCCATTTCCTGCCGGGCCACGTCGTAAATCATCCATTCCTCGTCGGCAGAGTCGGCTGAGTAAGGCTGCATTTGCCCGGCCACCGGGTCGCCGCTGAGGCGAAGATAATCCGCACCACAGTTGCGGCAGAGGAACAATGGGGCGGTCTGGCGACCGCAATCGCAGACAGGCTGGCCCATGGGGTAGATGCGACCGCAGCCGCGATCGAGACAACGCACGAACTTCCAACCACCGCGAATGAGCCGGTGCGCGCGCAGGCGCAAACCGCCTGGGGCATCCTCCGGCAAAGCGGACCCCGCCAGCAGCACGGCCTCGACCTCGCGCCGAAGCGCGGCCCGGTCCGCTCCCCGGCGTTCGGGGATTTCGGACAGCATCAGGTCCACGATCTGGTTCAAGGACATGGGACGGGAGACAAGCCACTGGTTGAGCAGCCAAAGCAAACGGCAGTGCCGGGCGGCACGGGCAAGATCACCAGTGGGAGCAACGCCAGAAGAGGCGGACAAGGCACGCTCCACGGAAGCGAGATTGGTTACGTTCACGGGCGAGGCGGCGGGCACGGCAGGGGCAAAGCGAGATTCGGCTGGAATGATGATGTCCTCCAATACCTCCCCGACCACGCGAATGGTGGCGGGCTGAACGCCGGTTAAACGGCTGAAGAACTCCTGGACGGCGGCATCCCGGTGCTGGTTGCGCTCCCCAGCGCTGAGATTTGAGTCCGCGATACTTTTGATGGTGGCAGACGTGCCAACGTTTAGGAGCGTGGGATAGCGGGCGGCGTGCTGGTCGGCAGGGACATCGGGCGACCAATCCTGTCGGGCGCGCGCAAGGTGCGCCCGGAGGCGACGTAACAACAGGGCGATATTGCTACCGAGCACACCGCGATAGGTATGCACTTCATCCATTACAAGGAACCTGCAACGGTGATTGGCAAAGAGATCATCGCGGTCTTTGGGGCGGATGAGCAAATACTCCAACATCATGTAGTTGGTCAGCAGGATGCGCGGAGGGTTGTTGCGCATGCGCTCACGCTCAGCTTGGTTGGTGCCACGATCGTATTTGCGAACGTCAACCAGATCCGCCACACCGGCAGCTTCCAAGTATTCTTTAATGCGCTTTTCCTGGTCATTGGCCAGGGCGTTCATCGGATAGACCAGAATAGCCGTCAGACCGGTCCGCCGGAACTGATGCGCATCGGCGATGGCGTTCTGAATGACCGGAAGCAGGAAACACTCGGTTTTACCGGAGCCGGTGCCGGTGGTCACGACAAGAGGGGACGCTGCCGGGCCGTGCAAGTGGATGATGGCCTCGGACTGATGCAGGTAGGCGGTTTCAGAGCGCGAGCGGACGGCCATGGCGCGGGCCAGCGCGGGGTCCAAGGGCAGGCGGCTCCATGGTTCTCCAGCACGGAACGGGCGATGGGCCTGGTAAAAAGGTTCCTGGGCAAGGAAAAGCGGACGGTCAAGTTCGGCTTCCAAGGCCAGCCGGAGGGAACGGTCGCGGGCGCGGAACTCAGACCGGAGATAATCGCGATACTCATCAATGACGTGGTCGAGGGTGAGGATGGGGTTCAGGCTCATGGCAACTAAGGTATGGTTATAATTCGTTCAGAATGAATACCTTGCAACGAGAGGCACCCAGGTGCCAAGCAATTTCTGTTCTGGTTTAGCCCAATCCTGAAGGTCCACTTGATTAAGTCCGTGGGCTAATTCGTTCCATTCTTCCAATGTGGTTGTATCTTCATACTTCGCTGAAAGAGCCTTCAAGTCTCCTTCTGATAATTGCCACTGAGAAGGCGAAGTCTCTAACAACCAAAGCAGCCATGGCCTAGCCAGTGCGGGAAAAGCTGAGCTTACAGCAAGTAACAGCATGGGGCAGCGATAAACTCCTGCAACATCTTCCGTCCCAAGGAAATTCGTCCATTCAATTTCACGCACACCCACGCGAATCAGACAATAGGTATTGGCTAGGCGCTTAACGGCTCGCGGGGTTTGGAAAAATGGTTGGAACCGGTGCATTTCGGAAATTTCTTTTTCAGATAAAACCAAACGTTTAGGATCCGATACCATATTGTCTGGTTTATCGGGTGTTCTTTTAATGTCCTCTATTGGTTTTAAAGGTGTTGACTCCAAAGTGGACGAGGTCTTGGGAAGAGTATTTTCGGTGAGCACGGGAGCGGGTTTAATTTGCTGGTGATCCGATTCATTTGCCGTGTTAGACGTGGTGGAACCCGTCCCGACTTGTGGCGCTGGCGGGAATACAGTATTGGTCCCTAGAGCAACAGGTTCAATTTCTGATGGTGTGCCTGGTTTTTCGTAATTAGTTACGGAAAGAGTTGCCTTGGAGCGCAATAAATTATTAATGAGGGTATCAAATCCATCTTTTTCGAGCCGCGGTAAATAGAACGGTACCTGGAAAATCTTTTCCAGGTAGTCGTGGGGTGTGGCGGGTCTACCAACCCGTCGATGATCTTGAGAGCCATTGGTCGCACCTCCCAATAAACGCGGATATTTATCCAACAAACTCTGCCGTAACCACCTTGGATCAACAGCCACAACCACCGCAAACAATGGAAATGCCAGAAGAAGATGCACAGCCTCTAATACCTCGATTACTCGCTCGGTCTGGCAGCGATCCAAATCATCAATATAAAGAACTATACGATCAATCTGTGGATAAAGATTGCTTTCTTGAGAGGGAAGCGCTCCCGAATCACTCCTTGAGGAGAGCAGTAAATTGCTTAGTTGCTCGAAGTCCTTCCTTATGAGGCTTACCAGTTCCAGATGCCGCCGGTAATCGTCGGCCGAGGCGCGCGCCTTCAAAAAGCGCATCAACTGACGCCCCGGTGCCAGGTCTGCCAACTCGGCGTTAATGGACTTAATCTTTTCCTCAGCTTCACTGAGGACATGCTGGGCAATTTCTTCTTCGTTTTTCCGGGAGGCTAGCAACTTTCGTTCCCCTTGTGCTTCATCCCGAGTTTCGCGATCGTTGCGTATTTTTTTAACTTCCGTATAAGCTTTCTCCAACTGGCATACTAACGAATTACCGGTTTTCACTTGAGCGGAAAGCCATGCTGAAAACAATCCAATGGCAGTTCCTGCTTGGACGACTGTTTTTCCAGCGCCATCAAGTAAATCCTTAATAGGCTGCCAGCCATGTATTGAAAGCCATCCAATTCCAATGGGTGCGGTTATGGCTACAACCAAAAGCATATAACGCCTCCAACATTTTGGCCCCGTTAGCACTGCCCAGGTTATGGTTTGAATTCGTCCTTGCAATGATTTCAATTCGGTCACCCGCTTTTCAAGTTCATCAAAGGATGTTTTCAGTTTTGGTAACCCAAGAGAATCTGCCATATCTTGTAACTGCTTATGCAGTGTGGCATCCTTCGTTATTAAAATCCCAAGATCGTCCAGCAACTCTCGTACTTTATTCTCTTGCTTGACCCTTTGCATGGTCGCTTCGCGCAATTCGTCCTCCGCCTTGACCCGGGCAGCTTTAGCTCTTTCAAGGGCTTCTCTAGCTTCGGCTGCTAAAGCACTTTGGTTGGTCAGATCTTCCCTTAACTTTGCGACCCTGGCTTTTGAAGCCTCACCCTTGTCCTTTTCCAAATGTTGAAAAAGCTGATCGAATATCTCACACACCAAATTCGCCCATAGATTCGTATCTAAATAATGCCAGGCATTAAACCGTATTTGCACAATCCGGGAGTAAAAAACCTCACCGGGATGTTTTGACAAATCGTCAAGCCTTTCGTCGAGCAAATCAATGAAATGGGTTTTACCAGCACCCCACGCGCCGAATAATCCTATTGAAAGGGGCATGTAGGTGTCCTTGGCCGCAATGAGCTGTGCAAGGTGTTGCGCATAGACCCTCACACCAAGGGAATCATCCAGGGGTAAACCTGGTACACGCGGCCCATATACGGTGCGATCCGGAATAAATGCCGCAAAAGTGCTTTCGTAATTATTTTGCGGAGTATTAGGTTGCGGCCGATGGCTGTGCAGATATCGGGTTACACTTTCGGCAATTTCGTGAAAAGCTTCATCCTGACGCGCAACTTCAAGTGCGCGGTCAACTTCGACTGGATTGAACGGACCAGTAAATAGGAAAATTTCCGAGCTGCATTGTCGTTTGAATCCCTGGCGACCTCAAGTAACAGTCGAATTACTTTTTCCAGTCCGATCGAGCCAGTGAGTATTCTTGTGGCATCATGGGCTATGCGGGGCTGACATAGCGCATACAGAACGTCATAGGAAAGTGATTCTCCCTGCCGGGATTTATCCAGCAAAAGGCAGAGGTCCTCGATTAGCTCTGGTATGGGAATTATGCGAAGCACCCTCAGCACACTCCAAACATCTTTAAACTTTTCTGATTTTAATTGCGTTTTTAAACTTTGGAGTATATCTGAATTATCCTTTCTCGAAATTACTCTGGCTAAAGTTGCAACTTCTAAACCGGGATCGGTAATGCTTTTTTCAACTGCTCTGGATAGATACGAGACCTTTCGTTGATAAAGGCCCGCGAGTGTCCAAAACCGTACATTAACATTCGGTTCCTTTGCAACATCAAGATGGGTCAAGATAAGGTTGCGGTTCAATTCCTCCTCGGGATCAGCCCAAATAATGCAGCTAAGCATCCAGGACCGAATGGAGGGCAACAACTTCTTATCTCTTTCCGCCACCACGGTATCTGCCTCAAATTGCGGTCCAAAACGATCCGTAATTTCTTGCCGCAGTCGTCCAGCTAGAACATGTTTATCATCAGTACTGTAACCTATTATATCAGTGAGTAAATCAGCTCGTTGTTTTTCATTACCATCCACCAGAACACGGACGATGCTGTCGAATCGGCTATCGACAGGGGACTCGAAACGATGAATTTCTGGTTTTATTATATCAGCACCAAGAGAGAAATGAAGTTTGAGAAGGCGAACAATGTCACTCGCCACAGCTGGCATTTCGTTTTTCAAACTTTCGTAATCTTCCCGAGTAATGCCTGCAATTGGGTTAACACCCCAATTCTCCAAAATACGCGAATAAAACTTATTAGCATCTTTATGCCCGCTAGCGCTTGTGCCGGCAACAGGGAGGACTGGCTTTCTTAATCGCAATGCCATTTCCCCGGTCTTCAAGGTGCCACCCAAACCACCAAGCAAAACGACCGCGTCAGCCTTCTCAATTGACATTTGCCAGGCTTCGCCGTCTGTAGGCGCAGTAACATGCTGACCACCATGAAACTCCGGGGCGTCTCCTTCTTTCATGCATTGGATAAGCCGGGAGGAAAGCGGCGTATCTGCTTTTAGCTTTTCTGCAAAAGCTTTCGCTACAAAATAATCCACCCCAGGCCATCCACCAGTTACCAGTCCAAAGTCGGCTTCAGCTAACTCTTGGCCGAACTGCTCACATGTTTTCACGAGTTTATCCGATAATCGTCTGCCAGAGCCGGCGACTAATATCCATCGGCGAACGTTGGAAATGCCTAAGGCCCCAGGCGGTGGAAGATTTGCGACTTTAGGTTTTTCCTCCGGATTCATATCGTTAGAATTCATGCCTTGTTCCTTTCTTTCGCTTGTCCCAGTAGGGGGCGTGCTTTTTGGTGAACGCGGTAAGCCCGATGGATTGTAACTCGTCGAAGGTGGTGAGGCATTGGCGTGGAGCGTCTTTGTAGCTGGAGTGACTTAAGGCGTGCGCGTATTGGTCGCCCGTGTTGGGACGAGCCGCAATTGTGCTGCCTTGGGCGATGATGGGACTAAGGCTCATAGGTGCGTACGGAAAATGATCTTTTTCGCGGCGGCAAGTTCTTTATCGCGGCGGTGATAGCCGCAATCGTGGATGAGTTTCTCGGCGGTAGCGAGGTCAGTCTGTGGGTTCTCCCAGGGATACGCTTTCTCGCTGAAAAACAGATGCGCACGGCTTATGTGAATGTCGGCCAAGTGCAGGCGCATGCGACTTGGGGCGGCGATTTCCCAGGCTTTGTTTAACGCCATCGCAGCAGCATCCATAGTACGCACAAAGCAATAACATTCAGCCAGCGCCAAATAAACACGAGGTTGTTCAAGTAAAATCCCAGCACCCTGTTGAAAACAACCGAGAGCGTTTTGTAACATTTGAATCGCGCGCTCAACTTGCTTGGGCTTATTACTTAACCGCCCTTGTGCAAATAAAGCCCTTCCAAGACACCAGTTTAGCATTCCACAGTAAATATTTTCACGCTCGGGTGGCTTTCGCAGAATGTTAAGCATTGTTTCCGCCTCACGTTGTATTTCCGCGTATTTCTTTTTTGTCTCAAGAAACATGCACCAACGAATCACCGAGGTCGCAAGTCGATTCCGATCAGAACTGTTAGCGCACTGACGACGCAACTTGTTCACCACTTTAAAATATTCCTCTGCAGTGGCCAAATCTCCCGTCTGAATAAAGAGGTGCGCGTATATTGATCTATTATTCATTCTCAAGGACTGGTCTTTGCTTTTGTCGGCATATCCAATGCCCTTCTCTGCAAACTTAAATGCTTTGGGTAATTCACCCTGAAATGAGTACACGACAGAAAGCATGCCAGCAACAATGGCGCTTTGAGAATAGTTTCGCATTTTGCTGAAAACCGAAAGTGCCGCTTCAAAACATTTACTGGCTTCTGGCAGTTTCACAAGCGCGCGAAGACAGTAGCCAGTGTTTAAGAGTACGGTGGCACGGGAGGAGTCTTGAAGGCCTGCCTTTGGAATCCAGTTTGGCCCCCACTCGTCAAAAAAGCCGCGCATCGCAGCTAAGGTCGAGGAAAAACCGCCAAGCTTTGTTGTGCTATAATAAGCTTCCCCACGTTGAATGCGCTTCAGATACAATTCTCTTAACGCCTTTTCATGACCACCTGCATGGCATGCGTGCGTCACAGCTTGGTAAAGTGGTTGCAGATCGTCGAGGGTTGGCTGTGGTTTGTCTGGCGTATTGTCCCTGAGATATTCGTAGAGTCGGTGGTGGGCCAGGCACCATGCATCTGGATACTTCGTTCGGAATTGTTCTGCGAAGAACTCGCGAATGAGCGGATGGGTGTCTAATGAGAATTGAGTTTCATCGATCTTCTGAAAGGAGATGAGGCCGAGGTCGGAGATGGCAGAAAGGGTGATATTCCAGTCGTCGTCTCCCAAGTCAATCAGGGCTTCGGTCAAGCCGAGAATTGCTGGCTCGCGACGTAACGCAGCAAGACAACCTGAATCTGCTGGGCGATCGAACAGGCCCAGCAGGCGCAATACGGCGAGCATTCGGAGACCGTCTTTACCACTCCGTTTAAACAATTTCACGTAGGATGCGATAACGCGAAAAGCATGACCGCCCTGGACTTGGCCGTCGGCCTGCCTGAACTTTATACGGTCGTGGTGACGAATATCGCCTCTGTGTGCCCGAGTAATATAAGTTCCCAACAAGTTTAGCGTAAGTGCGTGCCCGTTGACCTCGTGAACGAGCTGCATAAAGTCTTCCTTTGGTCCGTGAACACCAAGAGTTCTTAGTAGTGCGATTGCTTGGTCTGTGGAGAGTGAGGAGAGCTGTGGATAATTACCTTCTGCTTGTTCAAGCTCGCCAAGATAAGCAACGGTGTTATTCATCCATGGATCCAGATTAACGATGCCTACACGGGTCGTGACTATGCAAAGACCATGCATGGCCTGTTGAGCCAAACATCGAAGGAAAATTGGGAGCGCATCATTCTCAGGAAGCATGCCGCCCAGTGTCTGTAAAGGTTCTAGGCCATCTAACACCAAAAGGCTTGGGCGAGCAACGACATACTCAGCTAGTTTTGTCCCTTTGCTCTCGTAGGACGCCGGGCTGTTTGCGAGGTGTTTTCCGTCTTCCCCGCCAAAAAATGCAAGAGCGGCTGCGATAAATTGGTCGGAAGAACTGGCGTTATTAGTGTTTGTTCCTTGATCGTAAAAGGACCAGTCAAAGACACGCTCGCAACCTGGCCATGCGGAGGCCGCTCGACGTGCCATCCACTCGACAACGAGCGAAGTTTTTCCAGCACCACCCCATGCCACAATGGCTAGTATGTGCGTCTTGGGATCAACCCAAGCTTTATCGAGACGCTCTAGGTCGGCTTCACGACCAACGAAATGTTTCGCACCACGACGAAGGCGGGTGGGCGCAATTTGAGGGCTCATCGGTGGAGCGCTGGAGGAAACCGATGAGCCTACTGAGGGTTTACCAAATCGCTGCGGTCGGCGCAGATGCCGGCGATGACTTCGCCTAGTTTTGCTCGTTTGTTAGCGCGGTCGAGCAGTTCGATAACGCAGTCCACGAGAGGCCGTTGGGCCATGTCGTCTTCCATTTTGGTCTGAAAAAGATCAAACCAAATCGTGGCGATTTCAGTCCGACTCATCCGCTTTGTGATACGGCGTCGGAGTTCGCCCAGGGAAAGCGCAGCTAGCGTGGGGGCGCAGGGAACTGCTCCTGGGGGGAGCGTAGTGGATGTCGTCGTGGTCGTTGTCGTGGTGCCAAGACCAGCGGCGCTTTCGCCCTCCTGCTGGAGAACGGACAGTAACTTCCCAAGTCCGGCGGCGAAGTCCGTACGAAAATCGGCGTAGAGCCGGTCGCGAAGCAAGGTGGGAATGTCGCAGTCCTCAATTAGGACTGGGAGGACGGCGACGCCCTGGTTGGATATCTGCGCTATAAGGGCCGAGTTCAGTTCGACCTGTACCCACGGCGAAGTGACCGATGCCTTGGAGAGGACAATAACAAAATAGTCAGAATCCCTTAGGCCGCCAGAGATTTTGGAGACGATTGAATCGCCAATTTGGATTTCCTGCTCGTCGAGCCAAACGCTCAGTTTGTGCTTTTTTAGTTCGGCGACCAGTTTACGAACAAAGGGTTTATCCTTGCTTGAGTGGCTGATGAAGACACGCGGTTGGGTGGTTGCTTTCATAAATTGATGTCGTTGCCTACCGGGCAGATCATCCTCGATTCGAATGAACTTGTTCTCGGGGAGATTCTCTTGGGAACAAATCTGGTTCAGTTGGACAAGTTTCGCATAAGGATCACCGGCGAATTTCCTCAATGTACACGCCACAGTTGTTCGCCCGCAGTTGTCTCCCTTCAATATCCAATAAAGAGCCAATCGTCCGTGAAAGAGTTTTGCTCTAGCTGGCACGAGTGAGGGATCGCGGATTGTATAACTGGTGGGAAGGATGAGCACGAACATGATCCAAGGGATTCCGTGATTCAGTCCTTCGGACCAGCGATAACGGAGTTTGCCTAAATCATCCGGCACAGCATCGTGCGCAACGTGAAGTCGGCTAACGTGTTCGGCCTGGAAAACGTAGGCCACACCTCCACCAACGGGTTGGAAGTTTTCGGGCTGTTGTTCTGGCTCCCACGCGACACGTAGGCGTTCCCCTATGGGGACCTCGATGTAGTAAAGGTCACCTTTCAGTTTGCCATCTGCAAATCGGGAATCGAAAATTACAAGTTCTGGAGGGTGTTCGGGAGCCATAGTTAAAGCTTTTGTTAGAGGTTCAGGTTCATTTGTTTATCGCCTTTTTGATTTCTTTGCAGATTCTGACCCATGCCACATCTCGCTCGGCCTTCATCTGGGCCAGCGGTTGTTCTGGGGAACTCAAGGCTTGGTAGTCCTTGAGGGCGGTTTCCTCGTAAGCAGAGGCTCGGATAGGGATCCACAGGATGCGAACACCACCTTTTTCTGCCTGAAGCAGGAGTGGCCCGAACTCATGCTCATGGATAAAGTCAGAAGCGAGAAAATTGGGTGAGACCAGCAGTACAGCCACTTTTGTGTAGGCGATGGACTCCTGTATCTCGGCGAACCAATCGGATCCTGAGGCGATCTGCTTATCTGACCATTTGGTGAGCTTTCCGGCTCGTTCGAGTGGCTTCAGGTGTATGAGTAACTGGTCCAGGAACTTTGTGTCCTTGTGGCTGTAGCTGATAAACACGTGGTCTCGCTGAAGAACGTTTGTACCGCTGGTCGTGGCTTGTATGCGATTGGGTGGTGAACTTTCGGTTTCACAGCTACCACTTACGATGGCTGCGCGTTCAATAATCTCGTCTATTGCTGCTACAGATGCTCGTGCAACATCTGCCAGTTTCGAATAGAAAGTCGCAGGGTATCCATGCTCGTGCGGGATGACCTGTTTTGGACCGGAAGCCAGGAAATCGGGGAGACGTGGAAAGAGTCCGCCGCCCAACAGGCCGGCCGCGAAGTTGTCCACGCGGGCCTGTCGTTCCGTGTACCACGGACCGCCACGGGGACATTGCCAGGAGAGTTCAAAGATCATATCGAGCCAGAGGCCCTGGCTTGGACAGAGTCTTTGCGAAAAGCCGGTGGGCCACAGTCGCCATACTGAGGTGGCGATGGCTGGCGGGAGTTGATAAAGGATATCGCCGCCTTCGTGCACCAATTCGGCAAGCTGCGGGATAGGAACTGGGCGGATATCGTCGCCCAAAGCATAAACAGAATGATAACGATGGAGGCCAAAGCGGTATGCCACTGGCCTGCCGTCGGCGCTGAGAATTGGATTCCCCTGGACGCTGTTTATCGGGAAAGCAGCTACCAATGGGGCCCAGTCTGGCCCGAGTAACTTGGCTGGCTCTCGGGAAAGCCCAGAGCCAGCCCAGAGTAATCTGGACCGTTGCGGCATGATGGGGAGTTTGGGGAGAGCGGATCGCACCATAGGGATGCGCCACTGCAGAAGGACACACTCGACCGGGCAGAACTCATCAATGAGGCGCTCGAAGCGTGAGCGAAGCTTCGTGAGATTGTGTTCCCACTGGTGAGCAGTTTTGGCCTTTGCCGGGATGTACCACGGAAGGACTTTCGCGCCGGGTTCTTCTTGGAAAGAAGTACCTGCGGTTACATTAGTGCCATCCTCCAACTGTGGACCGCTACACCAGCCTGTGTTGGCGGCGAAACCGGGAATTGCATTATGGTCCGAGTTCATAACAGAAGGTAGATAGTCTCATGCGGTGGTCACAATGGCAATTGTTTCATTCAAAGCTCTATGTTTGATCCGCTCGCTTTCACCAAAACAAAGCGAGTCGAACCGCTGAGGGCATTGAATCGACGGAAAGAGCGGAGCTTGAATTCCAGGTGACCCCGGAACTCATCAATGATGTGATCGAGGTTGATGATGAGGGGGAGGCTCATGAGTTATTATGGATCATCTTTTTCGTCTCTTCAAGTTCTTGGGCGCGTCGGCGGTAGTTGCACTCGTTGATGATTTGTTCGGCAGCAGCGAGATCGTCCTTTGGACTGCGGTGAGTTTTACCCCGACCTTTCAAAACCAATTCCTCACTCCAAGGGTACGGTTCCACGACATGGAAAAGGCTGGCGCGAGTGAGATGGATATCGGCCATATAGAGCCGCAGAGAACTGCGTACGGCAATTAGCCATGCTTCGTCTAAGTCTTGCGAAGACAGGTGATGGTTCCCGCAACGGTGATAATACCGAGACCGTTCAATGAGTGCATTTGCAAGGTGATGCTGTTGGCCAGAAGAGCGCATCAACTCAACTGCTTTATTGAAATGTTCTCCGGCATTACTTTTCCACGATGCCGACTCCTCTCGTGCCTCTGCCAGAATCACCCGACCATTGATAAGATGGGCATGGCCAGCATCCATCCCCCAGCCAAACCGTCTGGCGTTATTCAGCATGTCGCCTGCGAGACTATCTGCCTTTGAGAGGACGTTATGATCAACTAAGAACTCAGCGTACCAGAAACCGACGATACCCAAGCGGTAGTCAAGTTGACCTCCCTCAGTTGCAACAATATTTTGCACTGTCTTGAACACAGTGTTTGCCTCTTCAGTACGCCCCTGATAGTGCAATACTTGGCCTAATCCACTGTGTTCACTCAAGCGTTGATGCAAGTCCTTGCTCAATTCGGCTAGTCTGACGCTCTCTTTTGCCCAAAATTCCGCTTCCGGCATTCCCATAAGCAAGTACATCTCCCGAAGCAGCCTTGCATTTATAGCAGCATCGACCCACTCACCTCTTTTTGTTCGTTGAGTAACCGCTTGCTTCATTGCAGCCGCTCCATCGGTCAAATGTCCCAACACAAACAAATAATGAGCAGCATCGTCCATCAACAAAGCTTTTTCTTCATCGGAGAATTCCCGTTTGGGGACAGAAGGCCATTGCTCGAAGAACAGTCGAAGACACCGCAAGTGTTCGCTCGATGCTCCCGTCGGTCTATCATGCAGCGACCGTCGTGAACGAACAATTCTCGCCCAGTAAACTTCATTGAAAGCCTCTCGATGCGCCTCTGCCTGACAACCGTGAATGACCGCACGGAAAAGTGGATCGTGTCCAGCGGTTCCATCGGGCCAATACGGCACGGAGTCCTTGAGGTGCTTGTAGAGGCGGTAGTTGCACTCACACCACAGGCTTGGCACGTTGAGTGTTTTAGAAAGTAAGTGACTCCTGCTGATCTCTTTTAATCGTTTGCCGAAATAATCACGCAGAAGCGGATGTACATCCAGTGTATGCTTAATGGGCAAGCCAAACTCGTGTAGCACTGGAAACTCCTCGGGTTCATCCCTCTGAGAATGGACGGATGGCACTTCACCTCTGGATTTCAGCCATTTCTCGGCCTGGTCCTTTGTTAAGCCCTTTACGCGCTTTTGTTCAAAAGGCAAGAGCTTGACTAACCCCGTTTCCTCTAAATCAGAAATCAAGAGGCTGAAATCAGCTTCCTCAAGTGCGGACAGCGATTCTGTCAGCCCTGAAATGGTTGGTTTGCACAGTGCTGTCAAACAGCATGGCTCTGCTGGTCGGTCAAAAAGACCCATCAACCAAAGCATCGTTATTGACCGCACTCCTCCATTATTGCTATTCGCCAGCCATTTCTCGTAAGCCGCCATAGCTTTGAAGGCATGGCCTCCCTGCACTTCAGCGTCGGCTTTTTCAAAATCAACTTGATCGCGGCGGCGAATATCACCCTGATGAGCTTTTGAAAGGTACCGTCCTAGTAGATTTAATGTGAGGGCATGACCTTTCACATCATTTACTAGTTGCTCGAACTCAGCTTTTACCCCCTTTACACCAAGGCTTTTCAGCAGCTCAGTCCCTGCCTCTATGGAAAGTCTTGAAAGCTGGGGATACTCGCCGGTTATGTCTTCGCGTTTACCATGATAGAAAATTGTTTTATCTTTCCATGGATCCAAGTCGGGTATGCCAATCCGAGTAGTTACGATACAGAGGCCATCGTTATCCTGTGCCAGTCCCCGAAGGAGGCATGTGAGCGCGTCGTCGAGAAGCTGGCCCGCCACTGGGTTAGATTTCTGCAACGGCTCCAAACCGTCAAGAACGAGGAGGCTGCGTGTCTGACGGACATACTGGGCAAGTCTGGCCCCCTTATCCCATGGGGAGGCGTTGCTATTCGCCATTTCTTTGCCATCCACACCACCAAAAAACTCGAGGGCAGCGGCGATGAACTGCTTAGAGGAGTCGGCACTCTTTTCGGTTGTTCCTTGATTATAGAATGACCAGTCGAAAACGCGTTCGAAGCCACGCCACTTGGCTTTGGCCTGACGCGCCATCCATTCTACGATGAGAGAAGTTTTTCCGACACCACCCCAAGCGACAATGACCAAGATGTGCGTCTTGGGATCAGCCCAAGCGTTGTCTAAACGCTTTAAGTCAGCTTTTCGCCCCAAAAGCTTCTCAGCTCCGTGACGGAGGCGTGTTGGCGCTACTTTGAGGTGGCCCACCGGCGGTGCGCCGGGTTCATTGACCGATGGGCCTACGTGGGGCGGCTTTGTTTGTCGATAAGGGTACGGAGAGCAGTTTCCAAGCGCTTCAGTCCATTGTTTTGGCCAGCCGCCCAGTCCAGAATTTTGTTCTGGCGTTTGTGAAGTTCCAACGCCTCAGCCGGACGAAAATTTTCCGGCATCCTAATCAGCAACATCAA
This sequence comes from Verrucomicrobiota bacterium, assembly GCA_037139415.1. Classification (NCBI taxonomy): domain Bacteria; kingdom Pseudomonadati; phylum Verrucomicrobiota; species Verrucomicrobiota bacterium. The sequence continues at coordinate 19,840 of JBAXGN010000084.1, forward strand.
TCGTTGGAGTTGATCTCGAGGATTGAGTTGATCAAAGAGGTCAAGGATAGATTCAATCGTGGGTTCGCATGTCTCCGTCAGCTCAACCGGAATCATCACACAGCGTCTGGCTTGGAATTTCTCCTTCCGTTTTCCTTCGACAGTCTCCTCCTTTCCATATAATTGCTGAATGCTGGAAGGAAGGGCTCGGAAGGTGGCAAGATCCACAAGGAATTCGCCTGATCCTGCAGCTGCTTCCAAACGGACGGCGTTGGCGATCGTAATTCCGGCCACCTTTCGCTGCCCGTCCATTACGCTGATGGATATTTCACCCGTAGCAGCTCCAATGCGAAACCAGCGCTTGGCGGATGAAACAGTTTTCCCTGCGTTGTTTGCCTGCGCCGATTCATGAACCGCCTTGGCGAAGTGATGCGCCTGTTCGGCTTGATCAAAAATCACGAAGGCATTGTCGCCAGCCGTGCCCAAAACGGCTTGATCCCATGAGATGCTTACCGCCTTCAAACCGGCTTTGACGAAGCCTTGGATTTGTTCGTTGAGCGACGCGACCACGTCGACGGAAAGGTTTTCCTCGAGTTCACGCGCAAGATCGCTGTATCCTTTTAGGTCTAGTTCAACGATGGTCTTTTTCATAGGTGTTTTTATAGAGTTATTATTTAAGGGGTGCAAGCTTGATGGACGTGCCTCGACTACGTCTCCGCGAGAGTTCCAATCCAGTGTGTCCTTTTGAAGGATCGCCTCTTGTGCTCGAAACGCGGCAGACCTTAGGGTCGGATTTTGTTGAATGAACTCCTTTATTTTGGTCAGTGCCTCGGAGCGATTAACCGCAGCATACTGAATCAGCAAATAGTCTAACCTTAAAAAAGAAAAATTGCAGGAAGGGTCCAAAAAAACAGGATGCCAGCGGCGAAATGTCAATGGATTATCATACCAAAGTATCGTCAAATGAACTAACTGCCAGAAAAGTCTAAAATAGCCAAAAAACCAACCAAACGACGTTAACACTGCACCGAAAACGGCCTCTTGCCAGCCATCTCCGATATCGCTCGCGCCAGTGACGACACCACCAATAGCGCCGGCCCACCAGCCAAACGAAGGTGGGCAAAATCGCCCACAGAAGTAACCTATCAGGGCTCCAAAAATTGGACCTGCCCAGAGCCCACCCTGAATCGCCGCTGCCAATGCTCCTAAGTAAGCAACGAATATTCCAAGCGAAAGGCCTGCTGACAACGATTGAAGAATACCAATCAATAATCCCGCAGCTAATATAAACAAAACTGCTGTTGCTGAGTAAGTTATCCAAGACGATTCCATCGGAACCTGTAGAAGAAACGTGGCCGCTAGCAGAGTAACTGTGAGGCAAAGCTCAAGATAGGGAAGTATATGCAGGTACAATCTAAACTGGACCCGTGCTCTTTCACGAGGGCTGTTTGGCTCTTCATCCCGACGTTTATAACAGTTCCAGAAGTAAGCAAGTGCCCGTATGTGGCCGCTTGTTGTTAGACCAAAACGTGATACGTCTAACCGGACTTGTTTAGAAATCAGTTTGGTTGGCTGGTTCGGCCCCAGCCGTTCTTCAATAAGCTTCCAGGACCTGGGCCAGTAAACAGGCCCGATACGACGCAGCAGTTCTTCACGCCCATAGATTTCGTGCCAGATCTTCTCCCAAGACCAAACTTCGATGGTAAATAACCCGATGGCACGATTTTCATCCGTTAGCTCTCGGGCGCGCTGCTGCACTTTCACGTCGGCAGGACCGGTCGTTGCTAGGATAAACGCAGAAAGCGGCGGCTTGAACTCCCGTGCGTATGCCACCTCCGTTTCCAGATCTTTCACTGTCAGCTTGCTGCGTAATAGCCCATCCTTTTGCTTGCACTGGACTCCGATCCACCTGCCATCTTTCTGGCCAAAGACATCCACTCCGGCCTGTGGCTGGCCGCTACGCCCGTTCTTTTGCGCACCTGGATCGTTCCATATGTCTTTCCACAAATCGAGGCATAGCGACTCGAAATCGTCCGGGTTGTTCGGTGGTGGAAAGGTTTCAGAGTTCGCGCTCATATTTGCTGATCAGCCTTTCTTCCATCCTCGCTTAGTCTTTGTCACCGGCTGCTCCGCGTGCAAATTTCCCCTTCCGGCGGGGGCGGTGGTGGTTTGGAAATCGAAGAGGGCTGTTTGTTGTGAACGGTTAACGGTTATGTTAGTGGCATCCTCCAACTGTGGACCGCTACACCAGCCTGTGTTGGCGTCGAAACCGGGAATTCCATTAAGGTCCGAGTTCATAGTAGACGGCAGATAGTAGTCATGCGGTGGTCACAATGGCAATTGCTTCATTCAAAGCTCTATGCCTGATCCGTTCGCTTTCTCCAAAACAAAGCGAGTCGAACCGCAGCCAACGGCTGCGATAGTTCAGATGATGATCAACTAACTCGGCAATGGCGTTCTGAATGACCGGTAGTAGGAAACACTCGGTTTTACCGGAACCGGTGCCGGTGGTAACCACAAGCGGCGACGCAGTCGGTCCGAGCAGGTGATGAATGGCTTCTGACTGCTGCAGAAACGCAACTTCGCTGCGCGAACGTGCCGCCATGGCTCGGGCAATCGCAGGATCAAGGGGCAAGTGATTCCATGACTCGCCGGCGCGGAATGGGCGATGCGCCTGATAAAAGGGCTCCTGAGCAAGGAACAGTGGTCGATCAAGTTCGGTTTCCAGTGCCTGCCGCAAGGCCCGGTCACGGGCGCGGAATTCCGATTGGAGGTGGTCGCGATACTCTTCGATGACATGATCCAGAGCGATACTAGGATTTAGGCTCATACGGACTGGTGAATGGCAATCGTAACCGGCACATGAACCTGCGTGGAAATAGCCGTGTAAATATCAACATCCTGTTCCGGAGTGCGGATGGTTACCACTAAAGCATAGCGCAAACGACTATTATGGCGTTGGAGATGTGGACGAAGACGCCACCAACCATTGACTGGGTACACAGCAATTTGATTCTTCTCCGCCAATTGGGCTGCAGTGCCGCGCCAAGTATCGCTGTGAACCGACCCGCGATGCCGTAATTTGATACCCAAATCCCAGTCTTGAGAGTCCGCAGCTCCTGCTCGTCCTGTATTTTCCTCATCACGCGCTTCACGATTGATGCGGGCACGAAATCTAGCGTCATCCTCTTCGGGGCGTTTAACATCAAAGCGTAGACCACACGAAGCGTAACGATAACGGTCGTTCGTTTGACGAGGACCAGGGTTGGCCTCAACAAAGTAGGACAGGGTAACCCGCATTTCAGCCTGCGTGAGGCCGTATTGCAGGAGAATTTCACGAGGCCACTTCAATGTGTGGAGTTTCAGTTCATTCGTTTTGATTTGCCCATCTTCAATGATGAAGGGCTGAATTTCATCCTGGCAGATCAAAGTAACTGAACTGCTGGCACTGCGCAGAGCCGCTTGAAGGTTGGGGGAACCATAACCGAATTTCCTAAGTATTGAAGGCCATTTGGATTTTGGAATATCGCACACGTTCACATTGTCCAACATGGCTGGAGTCCAACGCGCAGAATGGATCAGCAGAGCGCGAAGGGTTTCCGGCCAATAATGAGGATATTCAGCTTGAATAATGGCGGCGGTGCGAGCCGCCAGCACCGTCGCGGCACTAGTGTCACCAGTTACCCCCAAGAGGCGGGATCGAAAATTAGCGTTTGTAGAAAGCAGTTGGAGAGAATCGTGGTAATCAGCTGAACCATCCGCCGGATTGGTTGCTTTATTGCCACCTTCCATCACAACATCTGGTTTGATGGGCCATTGATCATTCCAGACAAGAGAGGTGGTGCTGGCTGGTGCCAGTGCTCCATCGGGCGCCAAAGGCTGCCACCCTGGCATGGCTTGTTGGTCTATATTCACCTTGTTGGTGAAAGCCCCAACAGTCACCGCATTCCAAGCTTGGGCTGGATCGTGAATCTGCTCGGTTTCGTTCTTGGCGGGATATTCGGCAGAATACTGGATATCGGTATTACCCGCACTTACAAAAACCAGTCGTTGGTTATCAGCAGATTCACCAGCGCCCGCGCAGATTTGATCCAGTTCGGCAGACCAAGAAGTGGGGCGTCCCCTAGCCCGAGTATCCACACTGGTGATTTGCATGGAAAAAACTCGACTTCGTTGAGGTGCGCCAATTTCGGCCCGTGCTACGCACTCCTTGGTAATGGCTCCGTAAAGCTTCGGATCGTTAGCACCAACCGGAGGTATTATTTTCACCGATTCAAGACAGTGGGTGAGTTGAATTGGCATGTTTCCCTCTAACGGAAAGGTAAGGTCGCCAAATAATGCCAGTCCCGCCATCTGAGTACCGTGCCCATTAGGTTGCTGAGTATCCGTCACCCCCCAATTGGGATCATAGGCATGCATATCCTGCATTTGAAGGGATGCGGACAACAAGGGATGCCCCTGATTGACACCAGTATCGAGTAAACAAACCGATGGTTGATCAGGACCAGGAGGAATGACGCGTTCAAGCAGGTCGGCGGTCCACGCATTCTGTTCGATAGGGCTCATGGCCGTAAAAAAGGAAGCGGTGACCTGAGGCGCACGCAACTCGGTTAAACAGTTCAACAAATCTAAGGACTGTTCGAGTTGCTGTCTTGTGGCACGAATGAGCAATACCGTATTTTCAGGAAGATTAATCTGCGGTCTTTCTATGTCAATTTTCAGTGCGGCAGCTTGCTGACGGAACAATTGCAGTACGCTTTGGCGACCGTCTTCCCCATCCCCCACATGGAGCCAAACTTCCCAAGCAGTGGGCTCTTTGCAGTCGGGCATGGGCTTTTCCTCTTCCGTCCAGAAAGCCTCCAAGGCCGCTATGCGTATCTCGGCAATGGTCGCAACAAGTTTCTCGTTCTTATAATGCCCATTCAGGGTTTGTTGGCTTCGATAAGCCTCAATTTTTTTAACTAAAACGTCCAATTTACCAAATGGTACGCGGACGGTAGCAAGAGTCATTTCTTCCTGTTTGCCTTTAATGACAACCAACCGTTTACGGACGTTTAAAAGGGTGAGCCCGGATTTATCCAGTGAATCAACATTGAGGGGAAAACCTCCATCGCTGGTAAACTCAAGAAGCAGCCCCCATTCAGTGGACAGGCCAGTTGCAACACGTTCCTTGTGAATACGATCAGCAGCCTCCTGAATGCACGCAAGTTGATTATTTAATCGGGCAGCATGTTGCTGACGTTCTCTGGGTGGAAACTTGATACTACTTCCCCGACTGGGTGGTGGCGTAAAGGAGTGGACTACCCCTTGGTGATCAAACAGAAAGTGTCGATAACCGTCGTGACTTTTCTGGGGCATGCGTTCCTCCGATCATGGTTGGCCTCGTTTTAAAAAGGTGTGCCGCTCACGGATAGCTGCCAACAACTCAGCAGTGTTTACATCCGCACGGTCTCGCAACAACATTTCCTTGATGGTTTCGTCGCAAGCCTTAACTATCTCGGCAAAACTCATGCCAAACGCCGCAGTAGTGGCTTTGCCCAAGTCAACTGCCACTTTGCCAGGAGCCAGAGCCAGCCGTCGTTGCAGCGTCTGCCGAATTGCAGTACGGTCAGGCAATTGGAAATCCAGCAGATCGTCGAACCGCCGGAAAAGTGCTGCATCCAAACTGTGTCCGTGGTTGGTCGCCGCAATTATCAAGCTGGTTCCAGTGTGAAGTTCAATAAAAGTTAAAAAACTATTCAAAACCCGACGAATCTCACCAACATCGGACCCTTGACCGCGTTCCAAACCAATGGAATCAAACTCATCAAAAAGATATACAGCCCGCGTGCGTTCAACGGAGTCGAAGATCATCCGCAGTTTGACAGTCGTCTCGCCCATGAACTTGGTGATTAAACCATCGAGTCTAACCACCAGCAATGGGATACCAAGCTCCCCCGCAAGGGCAGAGGCTGTCATGGTCTTGCCACAACCCGGAGGGCCAGTGAGAAGCAATTTCTGCCGGGGTTTGAGGTTGTGGCCTCGCAGTTTGCCAATATGCCGCTGCTCATCAAGAATGCGTTGTAACCGAACCGATAGTTCGGGGGCAAGAATCATGTCAGACAAACGGGTCTCAGGATAATAAGCGGTCAACAAGTCTGCCAGTTCGCCGCGCGGCGCGGCAAATTGAAGCACTGCTCCCCCGCTGGTAACCAGAGCTCGTTTCTCGCGGGCTTTGTCTATTAACGCTCTCAGCTCGGCAGCAAAGTCAGCATGACCATTCTTTGCCTCGTTAGCAGCTACCTGCATAGCAATGGCGTAAAACCGCGCGTCGTCAGTGTCCGCGTGGCTTTTAACCAGTGCTTTAATTTGTTCTGCGGTCGCCATCGGTTTTGCCAATAAGATATTGGAATAAAAGACTGCTAGCCAGCAGAAAAGCGATTCTTTGAAGGAATGTGCACGGACCGGCTGGAATTGCCAAATTAGATGGTAAAGTGGAGCGCTAAAGCGGAACAACACCATGCCGGCCAACCAAGGCCATACTTTGGTAATTTATGATCGGCGTGACATATGAATTTGTGAAAGAAAACCGACCGCTTGTGCGACTTCTGTGTAGCAATTGACCAAATCGTTGTTCCGCAAATCATCAATTGGTATTTCAAGAACGAAGACACCGATCAGGGGCATAACGCTCCACTCGATCCACTCCCCTTACCAGAATACCATCCTCAAAATTGAGTTCGCGTGACATGGGACTCTTAAATCTTCAGCGTTATAGAACCCGTGTTTCCACTACTTGGATAGTTGAATGCTAGGTTTATCCTTATTATTGGCTACCGCTAGGCGGGATGCTAAAGGAGCTGTTTTGTGTGTTAACTTGGAACGAACCAAAACTTTCACTCGATTCGGTTGTCGCGCCTGGCGCGGATTCACGCGTTCGCACTATTGGACAATCCTTATCCTCTGCCTTAATCCATGAATCAAAACCTGCCCAAGTGTCACCGAATTCTTTCAAAACATTGCCCCAATCTTCGTTTACCTGTGAATCAATATTCTGCCAAACCTGAACATCCTTTGACCAATCGGTTGCCGCGTCGTCATAATGACGAAGATTGAAAACAATCATCCCTCCATCAATGCGGTGCGGCACGAGGATTGAATGAATGAACTGATGCCGCCGCTCGAAGGCGTAATAGAGTTTGGGGTTCTTGGCTTGGGAGAGGGTTCGGGCTGCGAACTTCTCTTTTAGTTCTGGCTTCGCGCCGCATTTTGGGCAGACAGGAATTTCCTGCCGCTTTTCCTTTTTCAACGCCAGGACTGTTTTCGCTTCCTCTTGGGCATGGACAAAGTTGTCAATTGAAGCGCCCAAGTTATCCCAAAACGAAGTGCAAGCGGCATGAACCGAAAGCAGACTGAAATAATCTTCCTCCGTCGCGTCATGCTTCCCTGATTCTTCCGCTTTTTTGCATATTGCGATGATCTCGCGTTTTGCAATGAGCGCGTGATGCAGACGCACGAGGGCCGTGTAGTGGCATCCGGCAAATGGCATCCATTCGGGAATGACTTCCGAGCCGTCTTTGATTCGCCGGGTGAAAATGTGTCGTGACCAGACCCGTGAGTATGGTAGCAAAACCAGACTCAATTCGTCGAATTCTCGACAAATCAAGACTTCCAATGGGTCGCCTTTGGTTTGCAACCGATCAAAGTCGTTATTTCCGGTCATGGCTTGCCCTCTTTTTATGAATGTGCTCGATTTTTCCAGAATTGAAATCCTTCAGAATTGCCTCAACAATTTCTTCGCCAGCAATGACGATTTCAGTCATATCCAACTCCTCACGGTGATACGTGATTTTGACGCCTTCGACTTTGACAATATGGGACGCCCCGGATTTGTCTCTGCATTGGATGTAGTGGTCAGGTAGCGGGATTATCTTTATGTATGGACCACCTGCGCCCTTGCCATCGTCTGCAAGTGACTTGGGAAGCCAGCGGCGAAATTCATCTATTATTGGCTCGCCTTGCGCGCTAAGGAAAACCATATCAGGGCCATTTGCGAAAGTGAGTTCGCCATTTTGTAACGCATCTTTAATAGGTTGGACGGTATCGGCAGGGAAGAAAATTTCCACGCGAGGCGCTTGCTCTGGCGTGGAAACCAAACTGACTTCCTTGATTTTCACGTGGATGTTTTTGATTCTACCCTTCCAATCCTCTTCGGTTGGCTTTCGCAGGAGTTTTAGCCCAATACCGTAGTGTTTGGCAAACTCGATTACCCCCTTTTGGTAGCCCGTCTTCGTGACCATGATACCCTGACAATTCCCGATGTCGTGTATGACCGCAAAAAAGTTGCGGACCTTTTCGAGCGTGATATCACTCGCGTAGTTTTTGCACTCGATCAGGACGTGATGTTCGACCGTGGCGCGGCGGAAGCGCCAACTGACATCAACTTGATGTGTAACTCCGGAGCGCCCTTTGATGTCCAAGTTATGTTCAACTTTGATGTTGCCAGCGTTTTCATTTTGGAGAATCGCCTGGTAAACAGTCTGTGTAAATTTTTCGTATTCCACAGCCTCGGCATACATTTTCTCGTCCATAATCGTTTGTTCGCAGTTTATCGTGTCTTACCCCGCCGTCGAGTCGGCTTGCTCACCGGCTGTTCGGCAAACAGCGTGCCGCTGCCGGCAGGGGCGGTCGTGGTTTCAAAATCGAAAAGTTCGCCGGAAGTGGAACGCTGGGCTTCGCCGAAGACGGCGGCAGGAATCGGCAAATCAATGACTGGCTGCGGCAGATTTTCGTTGAGCGGGATATCCCAGTAGGGGTCGTGTTTCTTGGTGAAGGCTTCGAGACCGATGGATTGCAGTTCGTCGAAGGCGGCGAGGCATTGGCGGGGGGCGTCTTTGTAGCTGGAGTGGCTGAAAGTGCTCAGGACGTGGGCGTATTGGTCGCGGGTCAGGCCATAGGCTTGAGCCACGACTGCGTCAATTGCGGCGCGGACGGCCCAGCGGGCGTCCTCGCCCGACAGCACCGGCCAGGTGAACGCCGCGCCCGCCTCCCGCCACACCTCGACCAACTGCTCCCGCCACAACGGCGCGTAGCCCGCGTTGTTGCACGTCAGACGAAGCGCGGAATGCGCTAGAAAAGATCTCGCTGTTAGCGTCGTCGGAATCCTCGTGGCTCGAAAAATGAACGAACTGACTGTTGATCCCGCTTTCTGACGAACCTGCCAATCAGCAAAGAATGAGTTCAACACTGACGCAAGTGCGAGCGCGTAACCGTTAGTTCGCGTGCGAAGCTGGGTCTCGATTGCTGCCTTATGATTTGTAATGATTCCCGGCGGTAACACCGCGCAAATGAGTGTGCGCTCGTTGGTACTGGAGGCAACTTCGCGGTATGCCAAGCGATAGAACGCCATCGCTGGATTCCATTTGGATTTTCCGAGGACGACCGCAATGGGAGCACACACGCCCACCGGATAATCGCCGGTGTCGGTGAATTGGTTGAAAGCCTTTCCTTCAACCACCGGCACAAGTTCTGGGGCGGACTTACCTAAGTCGCGACTGATTTCAGATGCGAAGCGCACTGGATGACGAGGTAAATTGAAATCTGGATTGCGATGCAACTCCACTCCGTATGCAAAATCGAGACCGTCACGTTCCAACAACGCACCGAGTGAGATAACGCCGCTCGAATACAGAACGGCAAGCAAGTCAGCGTCCATCTGGCTTCGACATTCTGCGAATGTTAAAAGCTGCCCGCCAGTTCGACGAACAAAGTCGAGGGTGTAACGCAGAGCTGCAGGATGGCGCTCGGTGGCGAAAAGCCAAGAGTCATCATGAAGGTAAAACCCACAATCAAACGTGTTCGTGAATCCAGCATTCTGCGCCACCATAGCCGCGAATTTAAAACTCCGATGAATCTCAAAAAGTGCTCGCTTATTCTCGAATGAGTAACAGCAGCGAAGTTGCATGTGTTCGAGGTAAAGCTGGCGAACGCCAGTCGCGCCTTCGTTGGCGTGGATTGCGCTTGGATAAACGCAGCCAACCTGGCCACCGGGACGCAGAACCTGAGCAGCGCGTTCCGCAAATAAGCGGTAAAGGTCTGGACGGCCAGTGGTGTTCTTCCCGTTCAGCTTTACCGTCTGCCAGCGATAGAGCGCGTCGTGCAGGCGGAATTGTGCCTCGGTTTGTTCGATGAACTCGGCCCACAACCTTGCAGATTCAGGAATCCGTTTCGCGATGGCTTCGATGATTGGCTGGCGCGCTTTTTTGTCGTCAACGCTCAAAACCTCCAAATCATAGTTTGCCCAAAATTCTTCTTCTGGGACTTCAATTCGATCCCACGGAGGATTACCCAAATCGGCATCAAACCCGACGCGGATAGACGGATTGCCGTCGGGATAGAAGACTTCCGGAAATGCCAAGTCGAATGCCAACGCTGGGATGGCGTTCTTATTGAGGTCGGTGGTCAGCGTTCGGAAGTCAGAAACATTGTTCGAGACGGCGGGCAGGCCAAGGCCTTTGGCAATCATGCGCAGCAGGGTAGGAGATAGTAGCTGGGAGCTGGAAGATGGAATAAAACCGGTTTCGGCAATGTGCCTTGCGCATGAGGCATAGGCAGTGTCGTCGCTGCCTTCCGGGCCAAGCATCACGCCACCGCTCCAAGCGGCGGCGAGAAGTTTGAACGGGGCCAAGGCCTTATCCAGCCGGACCTTGGCAGCTTGCTTGGCTTCGATATCGGCCACGGTCACGCCCACGGTGGCTTCCAGGGCGCGGACGTGCTGGAGGGCGTCGCCCAGCGCGGCGGTAAGCTTGGCGGTCAGCCCATGCGAGAACAGGTCGTCGAGCGGCTGCTGGGAGCCGGGGTATTTGAGCAGGTGCTCGAAGAACGGGCCGGTAAGGGCATCACCCACGACTAGCCGGTGATCCAAAAACGTGAGCGGCAGACCCTCAGCGTGACATTCAATCCAGAGTGCGAGCTTGGCGAGTTCGACGGCGAGCGGGTTTTTATCCACCCCGTACAGGCAGTGAACGGCGATCATGCGACGGCAAAGGGCGATGGCCTTGTTGTGCGAGACGCCGCCAGCGGTGCCCTCCACGGAACGGCTAGGCAGATAGCGGAGCAGTTCGTCGTCAGGGTCCGGCAGATCAATGACACGCTGGCGGAGTGTTTCCGCACGGGCAGTTTGTTCGGCGGCAAGGGCCTGGTGCTCCGGCTTGGTATTGGCAGATAAGCGGTAGGACTCGGCGAGTTTTTCGGCAGCGGCGGCGAGTTCGTCGCAACGGCGCGCGGCATCATACAGGGCTTCACCCAAGAAACGGCAGCTTTCGACCAGAAAATGGCCGCTGCCCATGGCTTTATCAATGACCTTGAGCCGGAGGATGGCACAAGGCTGCGGATCGTCCACTGGGCTGACGCGCTGCACCAACGGACCAAGGGTTTCGCGCACGAGAAAGCGAACGAACGAGTGCGGCGTGTAGAATGAGCCGGTGGCTTTGCGCCCGAGGCCGACGCGAAGATAAAAGCGGTCGGGCGGAATTTCCTCGATCCACTCGACCTTGGTCTTCTTGGTGCCAGCGGCACCTGCCTCGTCGTCCTCATCTGGTTCAGGTTCTTCGCCGGCCAATTCCAAATTTTCCGGCGCGGCAACGATGGCTGCCGCCACCGGCTTGTACCGTTCGCCTTGGGCGGCGGGAACGACGACTTCCAGCTTGGCGCGGCGCAGGCGGCACATGGGCTCGGCACTGATACCAGGGTCAAGTTCCAGCAGGGCTTCGTACACGCGGCCAAGGTCTTCCACGTCAAGTGGTCCATAGTGGACCCGTTCGCGGGCAGTCGTACCGCGCCCAGTGCGCGTCCAGAGGAGATTATCGAGCAGCCTGGCAACGGCGGTTTCCGTCCATGCCAACCGGCCAAAAATCGGCGTGGTCGCGGGGGCAAACAATGCTCCGGCCATGGGCCGTACGTTCAGTTCGGTGCATTGGAGGCCATCCGACAGCATGCGGAACAAGGCGCGAAGGCCATCCTGCAAGAGGCGCCCGGTTTGGGCGCCATGATCGAGAACGCGGCGGACAATGGGTGCGAGCGCGACGCTGGGGGAAAAGGTATTTCGCCAGAGGCTCGTCGAGGCGAAACTGAAGCTGCGCGCGGGATCATCGGTGGATTCCAGCTTCAGGATGAACAGAAGGCGATAGACGGTGATGAGTCCTTCGTGCCAGAGGTCTTTGGCTAGCGCGGCCTTATCCGCATATTCAGCGAGCACCGGTTGATTATCCGGATGGTCCAGTAATTCCTGGATAAACTCGCGGATCGCGTGGCGGGCCTGTTCGCGAAGGTCCTTGGTGACTTTGGCCTGCTGCAGCCGGGCCTTGTCGATCAGTTCGGGCAGAGCTTTGACGCCAGCGGGACATGCCAAGGCAAGGAGCAGTCGCATGGAATCCGGCAAGTCGCGGCTGCGTTTCCAGTACGGATCTATGGAAATGGCAACCAGAGAATCCACCCGCGCCGGATCGGAAATAATGAGACGCAGTTCAAGTCCGTTCGTGAGGATGCCCAGACGCTCACCGGCAGCCAAAAGAACGCGCTGGGCGACACGGGTATGGCTGAAACGGTAAGCCAGACCGCGCCGGGCCGGGGCATCAAGATCAGCGTCGAGGTCCACGCACCATACGCGCAAACGTGACTTGCCATCTTCGGTAAGCAGTAATGAGCCACCGTCTTCAGCGCCTTCACGAGTCTGAACCGCTTCGACGGCTTCAATGCGGGCATAGCCTAGTTCTACTTCGTTAAGTTATTTCTTGCGTTGCCGTCCGGGGTGCGATAGTTTT
>JBAXGN010000085.1 GCA_037139415.1 Verrucomicrobiota bacterium
GTGCATTTGCTCTGCGCCGCAGGCCGGGTGAGGGGTGGTTCCCCGCTGAGCCTCCGCAACCCTTAACGCGACGGCGGCAATTCCGCAATCCGCATTCCGCATTCCGCATTCCAAAACGGCGTCGCGGCCCCTTTGTCCCACCTTGCCGCCGTACTCCAAAAATGTCGGCGCGTGCATTTGCTCTGCGCCGCAGGCCGGGTGAGGGGTGGTTCCCCGCTGAGCCTCCGCAACCCTTAACGCGACGGCGGCAATTCCGCAATCCGCATTCCGCATTCCGCATTCCAAAACGGCGTCGCGGCCCCTTTGTCCCACCTTGCCGCCGTACTCCAAAAATGTCGGCGCGTACATTTGCTCTGCGCCGCAGGCCGGGTGAGGGGTGGTTCCCCGATCAGCCTCCGCAACCCTTAACGCGACGGCGGCAATTCCGCAATCCGCATTCCGCATTCCGCATTCCAAAACGGCGTCGCGGCCCCTTTGTCCCACCTTGCCGCCGTACTCCAAAAATGTCGGCGCGTACATTTGCTCTGCGCCGCAGGCCGGGTGAGGGGTGGTTCCCCGATCAGCCTCCGCAACCCTTAACGCGACGGCGGCAATTCCGCAATCCGCAATCCGCAATCCGAATTCCGCATTCCAAAAATGGGCGCGCTTTGGCCTGGCGGAGTGTTTTCCACTCTGAAAGGCGCTTGCCCTGACCGGCATATTCGCTACCTTACCGGATATGCAGTTGCGAATCCACCAGGGCTCCAGATGGCGCCAGGCAGTCAACGCTTCACCGGCGTTGCTGCTCTGGGTATTGCTGCTGGCCATGGGCGGAACCACGGGGCGAGCGCAGGCCCAGGGGACGGATGCCGCTTTGGTGAATCAACCTTGGTTTGAGATCCGCTCCGCCGGTTTTTGGGCGTATAGTTGCGGGCGCAGCCAGGAGGTGTTCAACCTCGTGGCCCGGTTGGAGCAATTCCGTTTTTGTTACGCGCAACTGGGCGGCACGCAAGCGGTCGCGGCGCCGCCGATCACAGTGTATGCGTTTCCCAACGATGCAAGTTATGTGCCGTTCAAGCCATTATACGACGGTCGCCCCGCCAATATCAGCGGTTGTTTCATGCGGCGTCCAGAGGGGATCATGATTGCATTGAGCCTGAGTCGCACGGATGCGGGCACGCTGCAGACGATGTATCACGAGTACACGCATTTCCTATTGCGGAACAACCAGCGGTTCTGGCCAATGTGGCTGAAAGAGGGCATGGCGGATTTGTATTCCACGCTGGCGGTCAGCGGTGGAACGGTATCCATCGGCTTGCCGTCCGGCCCGCGCCTGTACACGCTGGCGCATCAGGAACTAATGCCGTTGCATCAGTTGCTGTCCGTGACCCATGAGTCGCCCGCGTATAATGAGCGGGATCAGCAGGGTATTTTTTACGCGCAGTCATGGTTGCTGGCGCATTACCTGGCGGTGGCGAACACGCCGCACCACGACCAGTTCCCGCAATACACGCGGCTGCTGCGCACCGGCATGGGGCCGGTACCGGCGTTCACCAGCGCATTCAAAACATCCCTGCCAGCCATGGAACGGGAGTTGCGCGGCTATCTTGCCCGCAGCAAGTTTGAGCCAGCCACGATCAGGACCTCGACCCAACTGGCAGCGCTACAAGCGGTGATCACCCGCAAGCTGACGCCTGGCGAGACGGCGTTCATGCTGGGGAAGCTGTTGCTGCAAACCGGGCGGGACAACGATGCCGGGCGTTATTTTGAGATGGCGAAACGGCTGCAACCCAACGCGCCCTACGGGTATGAAGGACTGGGGATGCTGGCGGGGGAGCGGGAAAATTCGCGCCTGGCGGTGCAGCAGTTGGAGCAGGCCGTGCAATTGGGCGCCAGGAATTATTCGGTGTATTACCAACTGGGTCACCACCGGTTGTTTCGCACAGAAGGGGCGGGCGGAACGTTCCAGCGTCTGCCGCCGGAACAGGCGCAGGAAATCCGCAGTTGCCTGGAGAAGTCCATCCAGATGATGCCGTCGTTTGCCCGCTCGCAGTATTTCCTCGGTTTTTTGGAGTTAATCCAGGAGGACGACCTGGCAGCGGCGGAACGGCATCTGCAAGCCGCCATGCAACTGGAGCCGGACGTGAATGGGTACGCGCTGACGCTTGCCCAAGTTCAAATCGCGCGCCAACAATTCACGGCGGCGCGCGAATTATTGCAGGAACTGACGCGCACGGCCACGGATGATCATCACAAGACCAGGGCGGCGGCGCTGCTGGCCAAAATCGCGAAGGAATAGCGCATTGCGAAAGGTCTTTTGCATTCTTAGTGTCCTGCTGATCGGGGTTTGGCCCTCGGTGGTTTTGGGTTTTCGCGCGCCCGAGCGTGAACCATTACCCAACTTGGACTCGCGTCCGCAACCGAAGGGGGGAGCCGCGGGTGTTCCGGCGAACCAGGTCGCCGCAGTGGCCCGGTTGCAAGCCGCCGTTCCCGGTACGCGCGTGGATTTCGATCCGTTGCTCGGCACGCCCAGGTTTATCGCGGTGCCGCAA
Source organism: Verrucomicrobiota bacterium (assembly GCA_037139415.1). Lineage (NCBI taxonomy): Bacteria > Pseudomonadati > Verrucomicrobiota > Verrucomicrobiota bacterium. Next base: position 2,532 of record JBAXGN010000085.1, read on the forward strand.
GGGTTCCTGAGCGGACCGGACGGGGTGGGGCGAGCCGTATCCAAGGCAGCCGCCGCGCCGTTCGACGTGAAGGACCCGCACCGGGCCACCAAGGCGTTTCTCCAGGAGCATTCCGCGTTGTTCGGTCATGGTCCGGAAGCTTTGAACAACGCCAAAATTCTGCGCGAGTACACCACGCCACATAATCGGTTGCGGACGGTGGTCTGGCAGCAGCATCTCGATGGGGTACCCGTATTTGAAGCCGTGCTGGTATCGCATACGACGCATCAGAACGAACTGGCCGGCATCACGAGCCAATTCGTGCCGAACCTCGCCGGGGCGGCCAAAGGTGTCGCGGTGGATCGCGCCGCATTGCTGGCCAAACCGACGATTACCGCCGCCCAAGCCGTGGCACTGGCGGCGGGAAGCCTGGGTGAAGATGTCGCATTGGAAGGAGTGGCCGCCTCCGGCAAGGCGGTAGCCAGTGGAGCGGAGCAACGTCAACAGTACCGCGCCCCGGGGTTGAATGGCGAAACGGAGGTCAAGTATGTGTGGCTGCCGTTGGATGCGAACACGGTGTGTTTGTGCTGGGAAGTCGTGCTGACCAGCCGGGCGCGCGGGGAAACGTTTCGCGTATTGGTGGACGCCCAGACCGGAGAGGTACGAGTACGCCACGGCCTCACGTCTTATTATAGCGACGCGGCATTCCGGGTGTACACCAGTGACAGCCCCTCGCCCTTTTCTCCGGCGTATCCCGCCCCCACCACCAACCAACCGCCGTTGGTGGCGCGCGTGCTGGTGGTCACCAACGCGCTGAATACGAACAGTTCGCCCGCCGGCTGGATCAGCGATGGCGGCAATGAAACCCTGGGCAACAATGTGGACGCGCATCTCGACCGCGACGGCAATGACCTGCCGGATTTGCCGCGCCCCCAGGGTTCGCCGGCGCGGGTGTTTGATTTCCCGCTGGACCTGGCGCAATCACCCACCAATTCCGGGGCGGCGGCGGTGGTGCAATTATTTTACTGGTGCAACTGGATGCACGATAAGTTGTACGAGCTGGGGTTCACCGAGGCGGCGGGCAATTTCCAGACCGACAATTTTGGCCGGGGCGGCCAGGGCAACGACGCCGTGCTGGCGGATGCGCAGGACGGCAGCGGCTTTAACAACGCCAATATGTCCGTGAACACGGACGGCACGCCACCCCGAATGCAGATGTACCTGTTCAACGGGCCGACACCCAACCGGGATGGGGATCTGGACGCCGAAATTGTGCTGCATGAGTACACCCACGGATTGACGGGACGGCTGGTCGGCGGCGGGGTGGGGATCACCGCGTTGCAGTCCACCGGCATGGGCGAGGGCTGGTCAGATTTTTACGCATTATCCCTGTTGAGTGAGCCGGGGGATGATGTCAACGGGACGTATCCGGCGGGCGGTTATGCCACGTATTTGATGTTGGGGATGACTCAAAATTATTATTATGGCATCCGGCGGTATCCGTACACCACCGACTTGGGAAAAAACCCGCTGACGTTTAAAGACATTGATCCCACCCAGGCCAGCCAGCATCCGGGGGTACCGCGCGGACCGATCCCGGTGAACATTGCGAATGAGATCCATAATATGGGCGAGGTGTGGTGCGTGATGCTCTGGGAGGCGCGGGCCAACTTCATCCTCAAATACGGCCACACCACCGGCAACCAGCGCATCCTGCAACTGGTAACTGACGGTCTGAAGCTCTCGCCCGCCAACCCCACCTACATTCAGGCACGCGATGCGATTCTGCTGGCAGATCGCATCAATAACGGGGGCACGGACCAGCGCGAGTTGTGGCAGGCATTCGCCAAGCGCGGCCTGGGGGTGGCGGCGACGGCTCCCAACACCACCACCACGTCCGGGGTGGTGGAATCATACGAACCGCCGGATGACCTGGGCATCTCGCCCCAGACCGGATTCGTGATTTCCGGTGAAATGGGCGGACCGTTTAACGTGACATCCCAAACGTATGGGTTATCTAATCGCAATGCCTCGACGGCCCTCACCTGGACGGCGAGTTGGAACGTGGATTGGTTGCAGATCGCACCCGCCAGCGGAACCTTGGCCCCCGGCCAGACCACCCAGATTGTGGCGACCTTGCACCCGATTGCATATCAAATGTCCCCGGGGGATTATTTTGCGACGCTCGCCATCACCAACCAAACGTCCGGCTATTGGCACCAGCGCCAAAGCCAACTGCGGATTGGGCAGCCGGATTATTTCACCGAACTGTTTGTGAGCAACAAAGTGAACGATCTGGCCTATCAATCGTTCTCGTTCATCCCCAATGGCTCCGCCAGTTTTTACCGGGTGTGCCGCGAACCGGCGACGGCGTATCCCACGGACCCGGCAGGCGGAACGGTGATGACCATCTACGATGACGACGCCCGGCAAATCACCCTTGGGGCCGGGCAGACGGTCGCGCTCTACAACCGGCGCACCAACGTGCTGTGGGTGGGCAGCAACGGGTATATCACCCTGAACACGGGTGATACGTCCTATGTCGGATCCATCTCCAATCACTTCCGGCTGCCGCGCATCTCGGCGTTGTTTGAAGACCTGAATCCCAGCTTGGGCGGCGCGATTTCTTATAAGCTGTTAAATGACCGGGTGGCGGTCACTTGGGATAACGTACCGAAGTGGAATACGCCGGGCAACACCAACCAGTTCCAAGTGGAACTATTCACCAACGGCGTCCTTCGCATCACGTACCTGCGGATGGACGCGAAGGATGGCTTGATGGGGCTTTCAGCGGGTACCGGTGTGCCTGCCAACTTCGGTGAAAGTGACCTGACCAGTTATCCCATTTGCGCCCAAGCCATGACCGTACAAGTACCGGCGAGCGCCACCGAGGGAGACGGCACTCTGGCTGGACAGGGGCAGGTGCGGATTTTTGCACCGCCCGTGGCCGATCTCGTGGTGTACCTGAATTCGAGCGACCTTGGTGAAATTACCCTGCCCGCCACCGTGACGATTCCCGCCAGTCAAACCAACGCCCTGTTTGACATCACCATTGTGAACAACGGTCAGTTGGACGGCTCGCAAACCGTGTGGCTCACCGCCAGTGCCGCCGGTTATTACGACGCGGTAACCGCCATGGTGGTCCATGACCATGAAACAACCACCCTGCATCTGGACCTGCCCGCCACGGTTCGGGAGGGGGATGAGCCAGTCTCCGGACGTTTATGGCTGGATGCCCCGCCGGTCAAACCGGTCACTGTGAGTTTGACTTCGAGTGACCCCGCAACCCTTCAAACTCCGTCTGGCGTAGTGGTCCCCGCCGGGCAGACCAGCGCGGTATTCACGGTCTCCGCAGTGGATGACACTCTGCTGAATGGCACGCGCCTGGCCACCGTGTCCGCGGGCGTCACCAACTGGATTCCGGCCACGGCGGTGGTGGCAATCCTGGATAATGAGCGCACCAATCTGGTGGTATTGGCACCCGCCCAGGCGCGCGAGGGCAATGGCACGCTGACCAACGCCGGGCAGGTGGTGTTTGGCGGCGTATTGACCAGCAATGTCACAGTGGGATTGAGTTCCAGCGATCTTGGCAAAGCCACCGTACCGGCCAGCATCACGGTCTTGGCAGGGCAATCCAACGCGTGGTTTAACCTCACCATCGTGGACAACACGATCCTGGATGGGCCGAAAACCGTCACGCTCAACGCCAGCGCGGTCGGATTTGCGGCCGGGTCCGTTAGCTTCGTGGTCGCTGATAACGAATCGCCCCTGGCACCCGCCAACCCGAGCCCGCCGGATTACGGCACCAATGTGTCGCGCTTGGCCACCCTCGTCTGGGATAGCGGCGCCTTGCCGGGCGAACTGATTACCAACGCGGTCTATTGCGGTACGAACCCATATCCGGGGGTGCCCGAATTCCTGGGATTCACCACGAACACCAGTTGGACCCTGCCCATGCTGGCGCCCGCGACCACCTATTATTGGAAGGTGATCGGTCGTCTGGTGGGGCTGACCGAAGGGCCGGTGTGGCGCTTTACGACGCGCGGGTTGGGCCGGTTTGAGTGGAGCCCGGTCAGGGCCCCGCAATTTACCAACACGCCGTTTACGGTAACGGTGACCGCCAAGGACGCGGATAACCTGGTGGTGACCAATTATGCGGGGAACGTGAGCCTTTCCGCCAAGGTCCAGCCTGCCACCGTGTTCCTGGATGATTTTGAGGACGCCAGCTTCGCCAGTTGGGTCAACGGCACCGGGGCCTACCTACGCGCCGTGACCAATGGCACTGCGGCCCACGGCACGAACAGCTTCACGCTCATTGGTGGCACCCAGACCACCATGGACGGCGTCACGCACACCCTCGCCAACCTGACGCCCACCCGCATTAATTTCTACGTGCGGGCCAGTGAAACCAACAAGGCGGGCGGCTATTTCGTCGCCGGTTCAAGTGTCGGGCTGGTGGCGGCCTTCTTTGTCATGAACGAGGCGGGAATCATGGGTATTTATGAAGATGTCAACGGGCTGCATGGGCGGCCGTATGTCGCGAATCGCTGGTACAAAATTTCGCTGGCATTGGATTGGAGCGCCAAACGGGTGGACTTTTATGTGGATGATATTTTGATTCATGCGCGGATTCCCTTCCGCAACACCGCGCTCGGGTCCCTGAACCTGATTTGGTTGAGCAACTACCACTATACCCAGGCGTGGTGGGATGAGATTGAAATGCTGAAAGACGTCGCCAGCCCGGCGGTGACCATTACGCCCACGAACGCGCCCACCTTTTCCAACGGGTCCTGGACCGGCAACCTCGTGGTGATTTCGCCCGCCACGAACATTTGCCTGCGCGCCGATGACGGCCTGACGCATCTTGGCATCAGTAACCCGTTCGAGGTCCGCGCCCCCAGCCCACCGCAAATTGTCACGCCACCATCCGCCCAACTGGCGTTGCGGGGTGAGACGGCCCGTTTTCAAGTAAGCGCGAACGGAACCGCCCCGCTGGCGTACCAATGGTTCTTCAATACCAACCAGTTCCTGGCCAACACCTTGGATGGTGGCCTCACGTTGAGTAACCTGGGCCTGAGCCGCGCGGGTTACTACCTGGTGGTGGTGACCAATGGAGGCGGCGCAGTGACCAGCCCGGCGGCTCCCCTCACTGTGCTGTATCGCCTGGATAAACCGCAGTTCCCAGCCGGTACGACCGGCCTGCAATTGCCGATCCTCGCCGAACCCGGCTGGGCCTATTGGCTGGAAGCGAGCCCCAGCCTGAATACTGGAGCTTGGACGTACCTGACGGGCGTCACCAATACCAATGGCGTGCAATTTCTGCGCGATGCCACCGCCACGAACCGTTACCGATTCTATCGCCTGGGCACGGTGCCAGCACTGTAAAGAAACGCCGCTTAGGTTGACGCCAAAGGAGCGCGGGCCTCCGGCCCGCGTGGCTTTGACTGCTTTAGCCGCACACAGCGAGGAGTGAATCACCGGAGCTACTCCCGCGCCCCCAGCGGACCGGAGGTCCGCGCTCCATACGGTTGAATATTGCGAGTGGATTGGGAGACCTCAGGCACCTACCCTTTCACGGGTGGCACCGCCTAAAGGCGTGATTTTCACGCATGACGCGTGAAAATTTTCACACATACATAAACAGGGCCATGAAGAGACGCCGGATGAATAAAATTTTCTATCAGCTTGGACTAATTTGGCGCTGGATGGCTAGTTGGCATTCATTTTGCTGTGTAAAACTCGGCTGAGCGGAAACGGGTAGTGAAGAACGAGTCCGCCAGGAAGAAACCGAAACGTAACATTTTAACAATATGAAAAACATGAAAAAAGCCAAATTCGGGGCCTTCACTCTAATCGAGTTGTTGGTCGTAATCGCCATCATCGCCATTCTGGCCGGGCTGCTCCTGCCCGCGCTGGCCAAGGCCAAAGCCAAAGCACAACGCATCAACTGCGTCAACAACCTGAAGCAGATTGGTTTGGGCTTCCGTATGTGGTCCAACGACAACCAGGATAAATTCCCCTGGAAGGTCAATGCGGTGGATGGCGGTGGTGTAGTTGGTAATAATTTACCTTTTACCGATAGAAATACCAATGTACTGGTCCAATATTACGTTGCCCGCAACGAAATCGGTTCCCCCAAAGTATTATTTTGCCCGAGCGACCCGGCGGGAGCTGTGAATGCCGACTGGAATAATTGGAATCCGCTCAACCCTGGTGGGATGACCCCAACTGGTTCAAATGGCACCAGCTATGCCATCTGCAGAGAGTCCAACGAAACGTATCCGCAAGTTCCGCTGGTGAGTGACCGCAACTTGAATCGGAGGTATTGGGACGGCTATAACTCCGGGGCTAACCAATTCCAAGCCGTTCCCGCCACGTCCAATCTCTGGAGTTCGACGACGCATAGTTTTGCCGGTAACATGGGTTTGTCTGACGGCAGCGTGCAGCAGCTCTCCGGTTCCAATCTCCGTAAACAATTGCTTTCCTGCTGGGCTTACGGCGGTGGCCCAATTGCCAACAACGTAGCTTTAGGTATTTACGTCTCCAAGCCCTGATTAGTTCCATATCGTTTTTCAAAAGGGCACCCTTCGGGGTGCCCTTTTTTATTTAACGGGCAACCCTTGGATGGCAAATATCCCCCCAGACAAAGAAATCGAAAAATGGTATTGCTAATCTGGTGCAGCAACCTATTGTCATGGCATAGCAACTATTGCACATGAAAACACATAATCGCCGATTTTGGGTTGGTTTTACGTTGATTGAGCTTTTGGTGGTGATCGCTATTATCGCCATTCTGGCCGGACTCTTGTTGCCGGCGCTGGCGAAGGCCAAAGCCAAGGCGCAACGTATTGCTTGCACCAGCAATCTCAAACAAGTCAGTTTGGGTTATAAAATGTGGGCGAATGACAATGATGGCAAGCTGCCGTGGGCGGTCGCCTATGCCGACGGCGGCACCAAGAACGATCCCAACTGGAACCAAAGTTATCGCCACTTTAACGTGGCCAGTAATGAAATTTCTTCGCCGAAAGTGCTCGCCTGTCCATCGGATAGAAGTGTGATCGTCACATCCTCTTGGTTGACTTTTCTTAACACAAATTTATCGTATGCTTTGGGATTAGACGCCATTGTGCCGACGGAGCCCCCCGAAAGTCGAGTTAACGCGCTTTTCCTTGCTGATCGGAACATCGCCCTGAACGGAGTGAACATCGTCAATTTACCCACGGGGCCCGCCTGTGGAACATGGGGTGTGCCCAATATCGTCAAAGTGGACACCAATAACATTACCAAGTACGCATGGGGCACCGATATTCACCAAAATGCCGGGAATCTTGGGATGCTGGATGGCAGCGTCCAGCAGGTAAACGACCAGAAGTTGCGGATAGCGTTCCTTACCTCGGGTGATGTCGGGAATACGTATTGCACCAAGATGCCTTGGTGATGGCGTTTTAGGGTTTTGTCATTCTTGAAAAGCGTCCCGTGCGGGACGCTTTTTTGTTGCCCGAGGTTTCTTCGTTTTCTTCGGGAGCAAGCGAGGCGGACTTGGCGACAGATCCGTTTGGAGCCTCCAGTAGCTTTCCGCCGCCGTCGCCAAGGAGCGCGGATCTCCGGTCCGCAAGGGGGCGCGGTAAGAGTGTTGGTTATTCCGCCAGCGATGAAGCGCAGCAGACGTGATTTAAAGACTGGCGGACCGGAGGTCCGCGCTCCATTGTGACCTGCGGAAGGTCACAGTGCGGTGCGCCGCACAATTTCTTCGAGGGAAATGTATGGTGCGAATCCGGTGACCTGCTTGAGTTTGGCAATGGCCGGTTTTCGCCGGCGCATATCCTCAAATCCCGGCGCATACGCCTGGTCATAGGGGATCAGCTCGAGCTTGGACACGGAACCAAGCACGTGAATCACCAAACGGGCCAAATCCTGAAGGGAAGTCTCTTCGGTGCCGCCCACATTGAAAACTTCGCCGACCGCCGCCGGGCAGTTCATCAATCGAACCAAGGATTCCACCGTATCCTGCACATAACAAAAGCAGCGGGTTTGCCGACCATCGCCATAGACTTGAAGCGGTTTGCCCGCCTTGGCGGCGGCGATAAACCGGGGCAACACCATGCCATAACGCCCGGTCTGGCGCGGGCCCACGGTGTTGAACAGCCGGGCGACGACCACCGGCAACTGCCGCTCCCGCCAGAACGCGAGCGCCAGGAATTCATCCATCAGTTTGGAGCATGCATAGCTCCAGCGGGTCAACGATGGCGGGCCAATGACCAGGTCGTCCCCTTCCGCAAAGGATTCCCGGGTGCTTTTGCCGTACACTTCCGAGGTGGAGGCCAGTAGCAGCGGTGTCCGCGCGCCACTGGCGGCCTCGAGGATGGCCTCGGTTTCCAACAGGTTGGTGTGGATGGTGCGAATCGGTTCGCGCACCACCAATTCCACCCCCACGGCCGCCGCCAAGTGATAGATACACCGCGCGTTCCGCGCCAGGGATTTCAGTTGCGGACACTTTGAAACCTTGCTGACGATGATTTCCAATCTGGGATGGCGGCGCACGGATTTGAGATTACCCAGGCGACCAGTGGATAAATCGTCAATTACCACCACGCGATGTCCATCTGCCAGCAAACGTTCCACCAAGTGCGAGCCGATGAACCCAGCGCCGCCAGTCACCAGAATTGCGGAGTGCGGAGTGCGGATTGCGGATTGGCGCAGTTCAGTTTTCACGATGAACAATCTGAAAAGATAACACACGCTAACTGGCAAAAAAATGGCAGGTGAAAAATGGGGGATATTTTACCTGCCATGTTTCTGCCTGAATTTGGATTCCCAATCTTTGTTTTCCAGCCTCCCTGTGATCCTGATTCGGAGTTCGGGATTCGGCCTTCTTTCGGGATTCGGATTTCGGCCATTGGATTTTTGTGATCAGGCTTTCACCGGGTAATACTCCTGCACCGTTTTCGTTTGGTAACCAGAACGTTTCAGGGCGGCAATGCCGAGCACCGCGGCCCGCGCCCCGCTAAGCGTGGTCATAATCGGGGTATTGGTGTAAACGGCGGTGGTGCGGATTTTGATTTCGTCGGCGCGCGGTGACTGGCCCGCAGGGGTGTTGATGACCAGGTTGATCTCGCGGTTTTTCAGGAGGTCCAGCGAGTTTGGACGGCCTTCGCCAAGTTTAAAAATGCGCCGCACTTTGAGCCCAGCACGTTCCAGCACGGTAGCCGTGCCGCCGGTGGCGACGAGTTCAAAACCCAAGTCGGCAAATTGTTTGGCGACCACCGGCACATCCTTTTTATCCGCGTCGCTGACGCTGATAAAGACGCGTCCGGTGGTGGGTAACGCGGCACCGGCAGCCATTTGAGATTTGGCATAGGCAATGCCCAAATCGGCATCCAGCCCCATGCATTCGCCGGTCGAGCGCATTTCCGGGGAGAGTAAAATATCTTGGCCGTGAAACCGGTTGAAGGGGAAGACCGATTCCTTGACCGCCCAGTATTTCGGCCAGATTTCCTCGGTGAAACCCAGTTCCTTCAAGCTCATGCCCGTCATCACTTTGGCAGCCAGCTTGGCGAGCGGACGCCCGATGGCTTTGCTCACAAACGGCACCGTTCGCGAAGCGCGCGGGTTGACTTCCAGCACATAGACCGTCTCGCCCTTGACGGCGTATTGCACGTTCATGAGCCCGGAGACTTTGAGTTCGCGGGTCATGGCGTGCGTGTATTCGCGGATGGTCTGGATGACCTTGTCCGAGAGCGTGTGCGGCGGCAACACCATGGCCGCATCGCCGGAATGCACCCCGGCAAATTCGATGTGTTCCAGGATGCCGCCAATGACGATCGTGCCTTGGGTGGGATCGGAATAATTGCCCACATCCGCGATGCAATCCACGTCCACTTCGGTGGCGTCCTCCAGGAATTTATCCACCAGCACCGGACGTTCTGGCGACGCTTCGACGGCGAACCGCATGTAGTGGGTGAGTTCGGCGTCGGAGTAAACAATCTGCATCGCACGCCCACCCAGCACGAAGGAGGGCCGCACCAGAATGGGGTACCCCAGTTTCCTGGCCGCGACCAGCGCCTCGGCTTCATTGGTGGCGAGGCCGTTGGGCGGTTGCGGGATGTTCAATTTGGTGAGCATCGCCGCGAACAGCTTGCGGTCTTCCGCCATTTCAATGCTCTGGGGGGAGGTCCCGATGATGTTGACGCCGTTCTTTTGCAGGCCGAGCGCCAGGTTCAGCGGGGTCTGCCCGCCAAACTGGGCGATGGCACCCCAACACTTTTCCCGCTCATAAATGTGCAGCACGTCTTCCAGCGTGAGCGGCTCAAAGAACAGTTTGTCGCTGGTGTCGTAATCGGTGGACACGGTCTCGGGATTCGAGTTGACCATGAGGGTCTCGATGCCGATCTCCTTAAGCGCGAATGCCGCGTGAACACAGCAGTAATCAAACTCAATGCCCTGGCCAATGCGGTTGGGGCCACCGCCCAGGATCATCACCTTCTTCTTATCGTCCGGCTTGGCCTCGTCATCGCCGCGATCATAGGTGGAGTAATAATAAGGCGTATAGGCCTCGAATTCAGCGGCGCAGGTGTCCACCAGGCGATAACTGGGGATCAACCCAAGTTGTTTGCGCAAGGCGCGGACTTGATCTTCGGTCTGGCCCGTTAAATGGGCAATCTGCCGGTCGGAGAATCCGAGCGACTTGGCTTTGGCTAACAATTCGGTATTCATCGGTTAATGGCCCGTCAAAATTCGTCAGAAGTAAGCCGCCTTGCGGCCCGCTTGTCGAGCCAAAGATGTTACGAAAAACCGAAGACCGAAAACCGAAAGCAAAGAACGCTTTTCCTGATCCACGATTGGTGGTATGTAATCGCCATGCGCAATTTCATTCATGGGTGCCTGCTGGGATGCCTGCTGGTTTGTGTCAACCGCGTGACGTCTGCCGCAGAAACGGCGAATGGCTTGATCGGCCATTGGCGGTTTGAGGGATGCGACGGCAAAACGGTAAAGGACCTTTCTTCCCGCAGTAACACGGGGCTCATCGAGGCGGGGGAACTGCGACCGGAAAAGGGTGCGACGTCGCTGGAACTGGACGGTTTGGGTGCCCACGTGTTGATCCAGGAAACCACGCCCTTTCAACTGGCCAATGCCCTCACAGCCACCCTCTGGTTCAAAGCCAGTGAACTGCGCAATAACATGGTCTTGTTTGGGGTGCCACATACCAATGACGGTTGGACCACCCCCATGTTCGGCATGTACTTCTCGGATGGGCGGGTGGTGTACGGCATGGCACCGGATCGCGGCGTCAAAGTATTGGTGGAGACACCGACGGAAGTGCCGACCGACACGTGGACATTTTTAGCGGCCACGTACGATGGCGCAGCGGTGCGGTTGTATCTGAACGGCACCCTCTGCGGCGAATCGCCCCGCACCGGCAAAGTGATGCGGAACGGGCAGCCGCTGATTCTCGGCAAGGGTATGGGTTCGGCCAAACCTTCGTTCAAAGGGCGGTTGGGCGAGGTGCGTTTGTACGCCCGCAGCCTGGGAGCGGAAGAAGTACGGGCGCTGTATGACCAAACCAAATCCGGGTTTGACCTCACCGGACCGGTACGCCGGACTTCCGCAGACGGCACGGTCCTGGTGGAAACGCATGGAAACAGCCCGGAGAGCCTCAAGCCCTGGCGAAAAAACCCAACCCGCCTGCTGGAATTACTGGCGGGTTACACCCCGAGGAGCGAAGGCGTCAAGCTCGATGCCTACGGTGGCTGGCTGGAGCGGCCAAAAGAAAAGGCCACCGGCTTCTTTTACGTGAAGAAAATCGCGGGCCGGCAGTGGTTGATTGATCCCGATGGCAGCCGGTTTTTTCACATTGCCATGAACACCACGCGCGAGCCCAAGGAGGCGCGAGCCAATTTTGGATCGCCTGAACAATGGGCGGAAAGCGTGACCACCCAATTGCGCACAAACGGCTTTAACGGACTCGGTAATGGCAGTTCCACCAACCTGCAAAAAGTCAAAGCCCCGCTAGTCTGGGTGCGGCGCAAGGATTTCATGTTCGCTTTTGCCCGTGAGAAAAAACTCACCGAGCCGGCGGCTGGCACCCAGGGGTTCATCAACCGTTGTATGCCAGTGTTTCATCCCGAGTTCGAGCCATTCTGCGAGAAGTTTGGCCGCGACCTGGCCGATACCGCCAATGACCCGACCTTGCTCGGAATCATGACCGATAACGAAGTGCAATGTCCCGTGAATCTCCTGGATCGGTTTCTGGCTCTCGACCCGGCCAATCCGGATTTCAAGCCGAACCGTGAAGCGGCGACAGCGTGGCTGGCCGCCCGCAAAGGCCACGGCAACACGAATAACATTTCGCAGCGGGATCGCTATGAATTCATCGCCTTTGCCTTCGAGCGCTATTATCGAATCGTGGCCAAAAACATCCGCCACTATGATCCCAACCATCTTTACCTGGGATCACGGATCAATTATCACGAAGGCCAGTTTGACAACCCCTGGTTCTGGAAAGCGCTGGCACCCTATCACGATGTGGTCTCGGTGAATTATTACAGTTACTGGGGACCGGTGCCGTCGCAATTTGCCAACTGGGAAACCTGGGGCGGCAAACCCATCCTGATTACGGAATGGTATGCCAAGGCCATGGATGTGCCGGGACTGGCCAACACCCATGGAGCCGGCTGGCTCGTGCGCACCCAGGAGGATCGCGCCCGCTATTATCAGCAATTTGCCCTCAACGCATTCGAGCAAAAAAACATTGTCGGCTGGCATTGGTTTAAATACCTGGATGACCCGAAGGAATCCGTGGCCTTGGATGCGGCCGGCGGCGCCAACAAAGGCATGTTTGATCTTCAGGGACGGCCCTATCTGCCGCTCCTGAATCGTGCCCGGGCCATCCACCGCGAAGCGTATCCGCTCATCGAATTCTTCGACACGAGAAACCGATAAAAGCAGCAGTTTGGTCCGTCTCCTTGCTCGACGGCTACGCGAGGCAGGCCAGGGGTTCGGTGGTAATCCAGACCAGCGTGCCACAGTGCAGCCGTTCGTACAGTGGCAGTAAATCCTCGGCGGCAACATGGATGCAGCCGCAGGATTGCGGGCGGCCCAGCGTCAATTCGTCACCGTACCCGTGGATGTAAATATAGCGGGCGTGCGTATCCACCCGGTCGCCACGGTTAAACCCCGGTTCCAGTCCCTCCAGCCAAAGGATACGATGAACAATCGCCGCTCCGGCCAGTCCGCGCCAGGTAAAGCCCACCGGCACGCGGCTGCGAAAGACCGTGCCCATGGGCCAACCGCCACCGATTTTTTCAGCGATTCGGTGCAGGCCCAGCGGGGTTTGATTGGAACCCGATTGCTGGCCAACACCAAAGCGGGAGGTGGAAATGGTAAAGGTTTGCTTGCGAATGTACCCGCCATGGCCAACGTGGCTGGGATCCATTTTCTCCAGGAGCATCATTCGCTGTTCCAACACGCTGACCGCGAGCACCCGAGGCGTGGGGACAACCCCAAGGCGCCGGCACGCCAGGGAAAAAGCCGCCCAAGGTTGGGGAATAACCTGACGGGAGACAGGCGGGAAGGCCATCGCGGGATTAGCCCAAGGCGGCCAACTTGCGCTGGCCCTCGGTGAGGTACATCAGGTAATCCAGCAATCGCGTCTTCATTTCGGGGCGCGGCACGATGGCGTCAATCAAGCCGTGATCGAGCAGGAACTCAGCCGTTTGGAAACCGGGCGGCAACTCCGCCTGGGTGGTATCGCGGATGACCCGTGGTCCGGCAAAGCCCACCATGGCACCGGGTTCGGCGATGATCAGGTCGCCCAGACTGGCGTAGCTGGCCATCACCCCCGCATACGTGGGGTGGGTCAGGACGCTGACATAGGGCAGGCGCGCTTTGGCATGGTACGCCAGGGCCCCGCTGGTTTTGGCCATCTGCATCAGACTGAACATGCCTTCGTACATGCGCGCGCCGCCGCTGGTGGAAATAATGATGAGCGGCAACCCTTTGTCCGTGGCGGCCTCGATCAGCCGGGTGAGTTTTTCGCCCACCACCGAGCCCATTGAACCGCCCAGAAAATTAAAATCCATCACGCCCAACGCCACGCGAAAACTGCCCATGCGTCCAATGCCGGTAATCACGGCGTCCTTAAGCCCGGAGGATTGCGTGTTGCTGATGAGCTTGGAGGCGTACGACGAAGCCCCGGTGAATTGCAGGATGTCCACGCTGGTCATCTCGGCGTCCATTTCTTCAAAGGAGCAGGTTTCCACCAGCGAATGAATGCGTTCGCGGGAACCGATGGGGAAATGATAAGAGCATTTGGGGCAAACCTTCAGGTTATTATCCAGCTCTTTGTCGTAAATCAGGGTCTCACACTTGGGGCATTTGGTCCAAAGCCCTTCCGGAATGTCGCGTTTGCGGGACTTGCCCGAAGAAAGCTTGGGCTTTTTGATGAACGAGGTTTCCGTGGCGGGCGGCGGCGGCGGCGTCACCGCCGGTTCCACTGAGTTGGTCCCGTTCGTTTTCTTGGTCAAAGTTGTTGTGCCCATAACGTCGTCATTGTTTAGCAAACTTAAGTGCCGCGCGCAAGCGTCCAAACGCCCACGGTACTGGCGCCACCCTGCAACAGGATTCGGGCGCACTCATTCGTGGTCGCCCCGGTGGTCATGACATCATCAAACAGCAACACCCGTTCCCCGGTCAACCGAACTCCGCGTTTCAACCCGAAGGCGTTGCGCACATTGGCGGTCCGTTCTTCCCGCGTCAACTGGGTCTGCGTGCGGGTGTGATGCAAGCGCCGCAGCAACCGGGTGTTCATCCGAATACCCGTCAAACGGCACAGTTCGCGGCCCAGCCGCTCAGCCTGGTTGAATTCCCGCTCGGCCAACTTGACGCGATGCAACGGCACTGGCGCCAGGCAATCCCATGCGCCCGGATCAAACCCGGCGGGTATGCCCGCCTGCAGCAACCCGGCAAAAAACGGTTCAAACCACAAGGCCCGCTGATACTTGTACCGGTGCAGCGCCTCGCGCACCGGCCCCTCAAAGACGACGGCGGAGCGCGCCGAAACGAAGTATCGCTTCTCTTCCTGGCAGACTCCGCAAACAAACGCCGCGGTGATGGCCCCCGGGTAAGGGCGTCCGCAACACTCGCACCAGGGTGGCTGCACGGGGCGCGCGCCCGCCCGGCAGCCGGCACAAACATAGCCTTCCGCCGCAGTGGCCCGGGTCAACCCGCATAACTGACACACCTGAGGATAGAAAAATCCCAGGCCTGCTTCAAGCGGCCTTTTTAAAGCCTCCCAGATCATGGCGGAAACGTTTTAACACGATGGGAAAGCAAACTGCCAGCACGAATAGCAACACCCATCCGTCAATCAGCCGGTTACTGCCCCAGAACCAGGTGTTGGTGTTGGGGATTGGGCTGGTCATGAAGCCGTAGGTTTTCAACCAGAATATCCATCCACCATGCAGGCCAATGGACGCATACAACGCCCCGGTGCGTTCGTACGCCAGCGCCAGCAATAGGCCAACGAGTGTCATATTGATGAATCCGGGCACCACACGCTGCCACTCAAAAAAACCCGAAGTCATCTGCGGCAGCAACCACAATCCGGAATACCAGTACACTTCGCCGGTGGCCTGCATGGGCGCGAAGAAATGTACTATGCCATACACGGCACTGCTAAGCACCAGTGCCCAGCGCCAGTCAAACGCGCGTTTGAATCCACCATAGATGCTTCCGCGAAACACCAGTTCCTCGATGAGTCCCACCACCAGTGCAGCCGAGGCGGCGTTTAGAAAGTGCCGGAAAAACTGGCCGGGCGTATGGTTCATGTCCGGGGTGCAGGCCCCGCCCGCCAGGCAGAGCACCGCCGCCAACGCCACCGAAACGAAGCCCAGTAGAAAACCATCCGTCCAATCCCGCCACCATCCCGGGCGCGTCCCCAAACCAACATCGTTACGGGTTTGCGCGCCCAAGGTTTTGAGAAAGGGCCATAATCCCACCACCGCCAAAAAGGTGAAACAGCGCGTCATATACCGGTGCAGCGGGAATTCCGCCAACTTGTGCAGCCATTCAAATTTGGCGCCACTCCATTGGACCAATGCATAAACTTGCGGGGCCAGCAACGCGCCACCCGCAAAGACAAACAGCATATACAGCATCAAAGCCCGCAAAGACCGCATGACAGGGTTATTCACCAAACCGCCCGGAAAGGAAATCAAATTTTAAACAACCGCAAACGTAGGTGACGAGACTCAAACATGACAGCGCGGGAAATTTTGGAGTGCGGTGGCAGAATCCGGGGGTAACAGGGGCGGATGACGACACCGCTTTGGATTTCAACGCCATTCCGCAATCCGAATTCCGCAATCCGAATTCGAGGGTTCCGCATTCCGAAATCCGCATTCCGAATTCAAAATGGGCTGGTTTTCATCCGTGCCATCCGAGTTATCCGTGGTAAAATAACGGAGAATAAACCACCGATAAACACCGATGGACACAGAGAAGACCATACACCGGCCCGTTATTCCGCATTCCGCATTCCGCATTCCGAAATCCGCAATCGAGGGTTCCGCCTTGCCGCCGCACTCCAAAAAATGGGCGCTCTTTGAACCTATGAACCCATGAACCTGGAAGTGGTGGTACGGAACCACAGACCCTGCCTACCTCGTATTATTCGTAACGCACCAACGCGCGGGCGGCGCATGTTTTTCCATATATTCAGCCGCCGAGCTTGCCCGCCGTCCCTGCGCAATGTTACGTTAGCCGACATGACGACGGTAACATCAAAATATCATCCGAAGCGCGTTCCGGGTAAGGACGATATGACAGCAGAAAGGCGCTGGCGGCCGGTGTTGTGGCTGGCGTTGTGGCTGCCTGTTTTTGGGGGGCTCTTCTGGACTGGTGGCAGTTCCGCGCTGGGGCAAACCAGCCTGGAAAGCTTGCCGGCTCAAATTCGCCAGACGCTGGTTAGCAAACTGGAAGGAGCCCGATTGGTGGATGCGATGCTGACCAATGAAAATGGGCATCAGATCTATGAACTGGAAGTACGGCAGAAGGGTTTATTGCGCAATGTAACCATTGGCGCGGATGGTGACCTGCTGGCCCGACAGGTGTTTCTGGATGAATTGCCTGCCGCCGTGCGAACGACCTTAAAACGGGAAACCGTCGGGAAATCGGTCTCAGAAATCTATTGGATCAATGAAGAGGGAGCGCCCGCCTATTATACTGAATTCCCTGACAAACAACAAAAACGCGCCTTGAACATTGCCCCGGACGGCTGGCTAAATTCCCGCCAGATGTTCTGGACCGAGACGCCAGTCGAAGTACAAAACGGTATCCGTGATAAAATGGTGGGCATCATGATTCAGTCCATTGACTTGGCAGAAGACAACGATGGCAAAACCTATGAAGTGCTGGAGCGCAACCATGGTCGGGAACACCTGTGGATTTTTGAACCAACCGGGGAACTGGTGGCAGAACCCGTGAGCCAGAAATCAGTGCCGCCCGCCGCATTGCAGGTGTTGACAAAAAAAGCGGACGGAGGCCGCCAAGTACGGATCCTGAAATTCAAGCACGCGGATAAAATGCTGTATGAAATGACTTGGGTGCGCGGGGAAGAGCGATATACCTGTGCCGTGGATGCGGATGGCCAGGTGGTGAGCGACGAAATGCCATTAAGCGCCCTGCCGGAAGTGGTGCGCAAAACCGTCGCAGAGAAAACCAATGGCCGCTACCTGGTGCGCATCGAGAAACAACCGCCCGGTGATGGCGGTGGATATGAGGTCACGACTCGGCAGCAGGGCAAGACGGAAACGTTACTGTTCCCGCCGGATGGCCGCCTCCCAAAAGAGTAACCGGCTACCGGATGGCCGTGCCCACACCCAGCCAGATCAGGCCGAATTTGAACGTCGCCCAAGGCAAAAACAGACAGGCAAATGCCGCCATAAACCGGCAATTACTTAACTTGGACAAGCCCGCCGCCAGCACGGCAATATACCAGAGCGTCATCACATTGCACGCGGCCAGGGTCAGATGCACTTTATTCGTCGGATCAATTTGCGGCACGAACAAGATCGGTCCGGCGGAGGCCAGCAAGGTGCCTTTACCCACCACCAGCAAAGCGCCCAACACGGCGCCCAACACGCCAATCATCCCGGCCAGGCTGCACACCTCCAACGTTTTCATGTACGGAAAATCCGCCTTGAAAATGAACCGGCCCGCCAGCCACACAAACAACGCCACCACGAATGGCCACGCCACCCCAGCCGTGACCGCGCTGACCGAGCCGATACTTTTCAACACCATCGGCGAAGAAAACTTCTCAACCGTCGCCCGCACCTGCGCTTTTTGCGCCTCGGGCATGTCTTTCAGGCTTTTCTCGATCGCCTGTTCTTGTTGTTCGCGAATCTGGCGAAGAATGCTTTCCTGGGAAAAGATCAGGAACACCGACAACACCGTCGCGAGGATGCTCAGGGCGATGGGAACCATCCAGTTTGCCAGGCAGGGCGGGCTGTTTTTGACCTCTTCAAACACCGCCCCCGGCGCGGCAAGGATATTGAATAGACGCGCGCCCAACGAGGTGGCCGGTGGCGGAGTGGGCGCGGGATTTTCCGCAGGCGGAATATTTTCCATAAATGTTCGATTAAACGGTTAACGCCAGTTACAGGTGGTAGGGTGGCCTCCCTGCCCGGCGCAAGTCAAGCTTGGAGGCGGGTTATTCCAATGAGCTTTCAAGCTGAGACTAAGGCGCGCAGGATTTTGGGCGGCTGGCGAGACGCGAGCGAGGCGCATACCCGTCCCGACCTGTCGGGATAACGAGCGAGCAACGAAGCCAGCAGCTCAAAAGACCAGCGAATTAGTCTCAGCTTGATAGCGATTTGGAATTAGTTTGAAGATTTTGGGGCGTCCGCTGGCCGGTTGCCGGCTAAAGTCGGCAGGCTGCGCGAGGGGAAAAAACGGTCGCGCAAGTACAACATGGGCCACTCCACCAGCGCCGCCATAAAAATCCCGCCCCCGATTGCCGCGCAGAAATAGACCACCAGATAAGCGGGGTAATTGTCGGTCAGCCCCAGCCATTTCAAAATGATCCGGTTCAGCCCATGGCCGGCGATCATGTGCCAGAGATAAATGGAATACGAGCGCGCCCCAATGAACGCCAGCCCCCGGTTCCACCAGCTAGCGCCCAAGCCCAGCCCCATCATGCCCACCAGCAAACTGCCGCTGCCCCACGAAAAGACCGCCAGCCCCAAGGTTTGAATGTAAAACGAGTCTTCCTGCGGCAGCCAGAAAGCCGGGGCAAGCAGCACCCCGCCGGCCAGGATCAGCCGCCGGGCATGGCGGCGCGCAAATTCCATGAACGCCGCCGGATACTCATGATAGTAATACGATAGCACGACCCCGAAAAACAGGCTGTCCATGCGCACGTGGGATTGGAACATCACCGTGGTCATGTTAAACTCCGCAAAGGTCACGGTGACCAGGCGCACCACCAGGCAGGTGACGACCAGCGCCAGATACACCCAGGGCACCAGCGAGAAGATCCGCTCCCGGTGGCGGCAGTACCGCTCACAGACAATCAGCAACAGCGGCAGGAACACGTAAAAATGCTCCTCGACCGCCAACGACCATGAGTGCGCAAAGATCCCGTCATAATACGACTGAATAAACAACAACTCGCCCGCCACCAGCTTCCAACGCACCGGCTGCCCCTGAAAATAACTGACCACCACCACCACAAAAATCAGCAGCCAGAAGGAGGGATAGATTTTGAAACCGCGCCGAATAAAAAACCGTTTGAAAGAGATCTGCCCGTATTTCTTGTGTTCCGAAAACAACAGGCTGGAAATTAAAAAACCACTCAGCACAAAAAACAAATCCACCCCGATCCAGCCGCCACATTGCAGCATGGAGGCGAACGCATGTCCACTGGCGCTTTGTTGTTCAGAGCATAGATGCAGGTGGCGCAGCATGACCAGCAGGACGGCTGCCAACCGTAAAATATCTATGGGAATGGACCGGTTCATGCGTGATTGGCCTTGGGCTGCTTGTTCAACATCCAGTTTATCCCGGTGCGACCCCGCGTTTGCGCTCCACTAACTCGCGATAAATTTCCAAATGTCGTTGGGCGACGGTTTTCGGGTGATACCGTTGGTGGGCTTCCGCCAGTCCTTGCTGTGCCAGCCGGGCGGCCAGCGCGGGATCGTTGAGCAGCCGCTCCACTGCCTGAAGCATGCTCCCACCGTCATGCGGGTTGCATAAGAGCCCCGTCTGGCCATCCGCCACCAGGTCCGGCACCCCGCCCACGTTGGCGGCGACCAACGGGATGCCCGCCGCCTGGGCTTCCAGCACCACCATGGGACAGTTATCTTCCAGGGAGGAAAGGACGAGCGCGGAAGCCCGCTGATAGAATTGCCACACGCTTTCCCGCGGAATCGCCCCGGCATACTCGCACCAGGGGTTGGTCTTGACCAAGTCCAGAAACTCGCGCGCATAGGCGTCCTGCGGATCATGGGACCCCACAAACACCAGCCGAAAGGGTCGCCGGGCGGCCAGCGGCTGCAAGGCGCGAATCAAGGAATTCTGGTTTTTCAGGGGGCAAATGGTGCTCACGCAAAGGACGACCGGCACCGGCTCCGGCCGCCGGGGCAGGCCAAACAGCGCGGCATCCACCGCATTGGGGATCAACCAAGTGCGTGGAGTCAGGGCTTGGACCAGGCTCTCCGTGTAACGGCTGATGCAAACTACCCCATCGGTGCGCGGCAGCACAAACGCTTCCAGCCGCGCCGCCGCCCATTGGTAACTCAGCCACGACGCCTGGTTGCCCGCGGCAATTTTCCGCATGTTGCCGTGAATGGTCAGGACGTTGGGAAACCGGGAAAACACGGCGCTGATCGCACTATCGCGTTCCGTGCCCTGACCGTGGACAATTTCCGGCTGCAGTTCCGCCAGTTTTTTGCGGGTGGCCCGCACACACCCCTGATAGGCCGTTCGCAGCCAGCCGAATTGCGGCACCACCACGCTGTGAAACCAGATGTTGCCGGCCAGTTTGGCCGGCGACGCCATGGGGCGTTTCGTGCAGGAAACCACATGCACTTCCGCCTCCGGAATCAGGGCGAATCCGTTCAAAAGATACGTCACGGCCGATCCAAAGTAGGGGGTCGGTTTGGCGTATTCACAAAACATTTCCCGATTGTCAATCGTCAGGATGGCGACGCGCATAGTCGTTGATTAAAATTTAAGTCACGCCGGGGTTCAAGTCACATTCTGCAGCGCGGCGCGCATCCGTTCCACATACCGCGCCACCTCATGATGTTGCAGGAACCAGGCCCGCAACCCCAGCCCGGACTCCGTTTGCAGCAGCGCCCGGATCGCCGCCGCCACCTGTGCCGGCGCCTGCGGCTCCGCCAAGCCGGGATAGCCTGCCGGAAACAAATCGGGAATGCCACGCCAGCGCGTGGTGGCGGCGGGCACACCAAAGGCCATCGCCTCCGCGAGCACCAGGCCAAAACTCTCCGATTCATAGTACGTTGGGAAACAAAAAACGTCCGCTTCCAAAAACAACCGTCGCTTCGTCTCGCCCTGCACGAACCCCGCATACGTGACCACGCCCTTCAAGTCGGCTTGCTGACAGCGCAGGTCGAACTCGGCGCGTTCCGATTCCCGCCAGAATTTTCCCGCCACCGTCAGGCACACGCGCAGGGGGGAGTTTTCGGCGGCCAACTCCTGCCGGAGCCTGGCCACGGCCTCCAGCGTGTCAAAAAGCCCTTTGGTGCGGGTGCAGAGCGCCAGGAACAGGAGCTGCACCGTTTCCGGATCGCCGCCCGCCGCCTGCCGTTCTGCGGCACCGAGCGTTTCCTGCCGCAGTAATTTTGCGCGCGCCGCGAACCGGGCGCGCCGGCGAAGTTCAATCTGCGCCACAAAATTGGCAGCCGGGTCAGGAATGCCACACGTGACAATCGTCTCCGCGCGGGCCGCCAACACCTTCAGGCCCAAGTCGTTGGCCCGGCTCTGAATGATGCTTAAATCGGCCCCGCCAAGCAACCGTTGGCTGATCCAGCGCTCCCATGGATAAGCCCGGTTTTCCAGCCAGTCTCCCAACCCGGCGGCATGCCAGTGAAGAATCAGCCGGGCATAAAACGGGCGGCACAGCGCCATCACCAGCCAGTCCCGATACAAGGCCTGCCGCCCGGGCGGGGCGGGCACATAGTAAAAATGCCGCACATGATGGCGAAAGCGGCAGCCAATGGCTTCCAGACAATACCGTAGCAACCGGGGAACTTTGGCCCAAGCCCGCTGGCCGATGTCGTCCAAATCCCGGGAAAGCCGGGCATCCACATGATAGCACGCGATGGCGGGTTCCTCATGGGTTGAGGCGTGTGCCGCCGGTCGCCGCCGCTGGTCCCCCCCCAAGTGTTCAAGCAACAACTCCACCATGTAACTCTGCCCATGGTGTGGCGGCGGCTTATGTGCAAATACCAGTAACTTCACTGCTTCTTGCCCAACATAATGAATACAGCCCGGCGCAAGTCAAGCCACACACAGTGGATTTTCCAGAAACTCATAACTGGTCACTTCAGCCTTATCCTGTTCATCCTGTTCATCCTGTCTCCAGTTTGCCATGTCCGGCCCCCATTTTTCGTCTTCATTTTTCTGCAAAATCAGTTTCATTCCGCAATCCGCAATCCGCAATCCGCATTTGTTTATCTGCCATGTCCGGCCCCCATTTTTCTGTAAACATCGGTTCCGCAGCCGCTGATCACCCATTAGATTTATTGGCCAATGTTTAGGCCGTGCAAACGCACACCGAAAATGTGTTTGCTGCGCATCGGTCCCCAATGTAATCTTCCTTCTGTGTCATGTTAGCTAAGCGCACATCATTCAATCCCAAGCGCCGCATCGCCAGCGCTCCGGTCCAGGCGGACCTGGATCGCTTAGCGGACAAGGTGCACTATGGAGGAAATCCGGAGCACAAGCGGAATCCCGGTGACTTTGGGCTAACGCCGCCGGCGAGTCCCCGTCGCAACAAGACGCTCTGTGACGGAGTAGGGGTTTTTAGCCGTGCGCTGGCGCTGGAGTTGCTGCGAGATGGAATTCGCTGCGGCCTCGTAAGCGAATGGGATGGCACCGGGTTTCCGCAGAATGTATGGTCCGTATCGACGAACGGCATCCCGTTGGAGGCGCAGTTGGAGAACGCAGCCAACGGTACTTACCACGGCTACCCGATGCCGGAGGATGACGCATTTCGCGAGATTGTGATTTCCAAATGGGGGGCAACCCATGAGTGACAAATTGCGCCTTGAGTTCGATTGGCTCAGCCTGGACGTAGGAAGCGAGATCGACCGGGCATTCGCCGCTTCCTTGGGCGTGGCCGTGGGCGAGGAGTACCTTACGCGGAACGATGATTTGGCGGGCAGGACGGTGCGCAACCAGATTCGGAGCTGCGCTTGGCACCTTGCGGCCTGGCTCGCAGCGAACTGGTGGCGGCTGCGGTGGGAACCTGAAATACCGGTGTGGTGGAAGGATGCCGACTGGCGCATGGCCCATAGCATGGGTAGCGCCGGGGGCGGATTTGTGTGGCCGAACGCGGTCTTTGCCAGTGACGGTGGCTCGCTAGAAATTGCCATGCGGCCCAAGAGCAAGAGCGTTCCCTATGAGCCCATCCGCTACCTCAACCATGTCCATGCCCGTATTGATGCCGCGGAATTTGAGCAGCGTATAGATGAGTTCATGGAAGGCGTGCTGTCGCGACTCGATTCGCTGGGTGTAAGGGATAAGAGGCTGGCTCAGTTGTGGAAGGAAATTTTGGCTGAGCGGCACGATCCGGATGCTTACGAGCGCCGCAAACTCGAAGCGATGGCGGGTTATGATCCCGACGAGGCACCTGATGAATTGCTAAAGCAACTTCTGGAAGACAAGGAGCAACTCGGCAAACGTGCGCTCGAAGAGGTGGCCACCGAGGCACGGCATGCGACTGGCGACGCTTTGCAGCCGATCCGGGAGCTTGGCAGATCGCGCAAGCCTAAAACAGGCGGTTTTTGCGTTTCCTTGCCAGATCTGGATAAATCAGTGTTGGCTCAAGTTGATGGCGACCGGCCTTGGCAGAGGGGGAACAAACTCGCACGCCTCGTGAGGCACGCGTGGGGCTTTGCCAAGAAGCCGATGAAGAACAAAACATTAGCAGACCTCTTGGCCACCAAACCTGCCATATTTACAGATGGGGCCACTGTGGGAACGCAAATGCCCTTTGGTTTGCGAACGGATGGAAATGCGGCGTGCCATATCTACTTTGATCGTCCGACCACTACCACCCGGCGCTTTGCCGCCAGCCGGTTGATTGGAGACCACCTCTATTTTGCCAGTCAAGAAAGACTCCTCCCGGCCACTCGTGCCAAGACCTCGCGCCAAAAATTTCAACGGGCATTTGCCCAGGAGTTTTTGTGCCCCGTCGATGCGCTATTGGAGAAAATCCAAACGACGCAGCCAGATGAATACGACATAACTGAGGCCGCAGATCACTTTCATGTGTCGCCTCTGATGATTCGAACAACCCTGGTTAACAAAGGGGAACTGGAGCGCGAGGCGCTTGCGTGGAGGGACTGATCGGTCACTGATAACTGGTCCCCTCAGCCTTGCCCCGTCCATCCTGTCCATCCTGTCCATTAGTCCCATGCGTCCCATTCCTCCCATTTTTCGTCTTCATTTTTATGCCAGTTAATCTTTTTGCCATGTCCGGTTCCCCCGTTTGTCTTCCCGTCCCATTTTCTGGCCTTATCCTATCCATCCTGTTCATCCTGTCTCCAATTTGCCATGTCCGATTCCCCTATTTTTCTGCAAAACCAGCTTCCTCCATCATTCCAAAATCTTTTCCCATTATCCCGCTCGACAAATGCTTGTGAAATGGTAAATCTCAATCCATAATTATCCAGTGCAAACAGTTGTGGAACAAAACTATCGCATATCAGGGCATGAATCTTTTCCGTGCCGTTATGCGTGGCTGCCTAAAGCAGTGCAGGGCGTGAGCTATGACAATCTCGTATTGCTCCGCAATGTGGTGTGCCGCTGTAACGTCAATATAAGCAAGGTTTACCATTTTGAATGGCACAACTATTCCATACTGGTGATCGAAGCAATCCGGCTGAACAACTTTACTCTATCGGGCGACTCGATTGACGTCGCTCTATTCAGAACACAGCAAGAACGTGATAACGCTTTGGCTGCTTGAAAACACCGCGTCATATTCTGTGCATGTCGGGCGGCAAAGACAGTACCGCACTGGCCCTTTACATGCGCGACCGCGTGCCGCAGATGGAATACGTTTTTTGTGACACGGATAAGGAACTGACCGAGACCTATGATTATCTGAATCGGGTCGAGGCTTTTCTTGGCAAGAAAATTATACGTTTGAATGCTAAGGCTGGTTTTGATCACTGGCTTGAGGTGTTTGGTGGGTACCTGCCATCACCCAACATGCGCTGGTGTACCAAACTCCTTAAACTCAAACCGTTTGAGGATTATGTTGGCGAGGAAACGGTCATCAGCTACGTCGGCATCCGATCTGATGAAGACCGATTAGGCTACATCAGTACCAAACCGAACATCAAAGCGGTGTTTCCGTTTAAGGATGACGGCATTGATTACGCGGGAGTAATGAAAATTTTGCAGGATAGCGGTATTGGCATGCCGCCGTACTTGAAATGGGGTCGGACGCATTCCGGTTGTTTCTTCTGTTTCTTCCAGCGCCCCATCGAATGGGTTCGTCTGCTTGAAAATCATCCCGAGCAGTTTGAAGCGGCGATGAAATATGAAAAAGTCAGTGATGATCCAGGCAAGACGTTTACCTGGAACGAGGGCATGCCATTAAGCGAACTGCGAAAGCCAGAAAACATCACTGCCATTAAACGTCGTTTTGGTGAGTTTGAGGAACGGCGAAAAGCCAACCGAGGTAACAAAAAGCTCGTCGAGGTATTGGCTGGTATGGAGCAGGATGATGATGGACCAAAAGCTTGCCTGATTTGCCAACTGTAGCCGTGCTGTTAACAAGTTGAAGATTACAATAGTATCATGAAATCCTCAAATGATATGGATTTTTTAGCCCTGAAATGGCTGGGAAAATTATCGCAATTAAGGACGGCAATCGGGGGCGAGCTTTGTAAAGGAAAGGCGCCACATAAGCCATTATTACTGCTCTCTTTGTTCGATATGGCTGAGGCAGGTATGGTGACCAGCCGCATGCTGACGCGCACACCAGAACTTGTTTTAAGATTCAAAACTTATGGCGCGCTGGTGACAGAACGCTGGCCGACCAAGCTCGATATGCGCATGCCGTTCTATTATCTCAAAACCCAGCAATTCTGGCAGCCGTTTACTTCACAACAGACGCCGGCAGCATCACCGGAAACATGCACACTGTGCGAAATGGACCAGGAATTCTTTACACTTCTCTCTGACCCGGTTTTTCGGGAAAAGGCGCGGTTGCTTTTGCTGTTCACTTACTTTGAACGCAAAGAAAGGCTGGCACTGCTTGAAAGCATGGGGCTGGCAACAAGGAATCTGGATACAATTGAATGGCAGATGGAAACCATTACCAAGGAGGCGGCGCAAGCAGCCAAACGCAAGGGCAGGAGTGCACGCTTTAAAGTGCAGGTTGTATCCACATATCAATTTACCTGTGCGCTAACTGGATTTCGCTGTTTGACGGGGGAAGGAGCAGTGGTTGTTGATGCCGCACATATCGAACAATGGGCACGCTCACAAAATGATGAACTCACCAATGGACTCGCGTTGTGCAAGAACGCCCATTGGATGTTTGATGAGGGCCTCTGGTCTGTTGGCGGCGATGGCAGAATTATTGTCGCCAGGGAACGTTTTTCTGAATCCGGACCGCAAGACTTAAAATTGGCGACCTATCACGGGCGAAGGTTGTGTTTTGCTGAGGGAGTGAAGTTACGGCCCAACATGGAAGCGCTAGAGCAGCATCGACATCATCACGGTTTTGCTTTATAAACGCGCCATATGGATCTGGACAGTCTCCATTATCCAGAAAAGACACACTATCTGGGACAGGTGTTTTCGGACACCACCAACTCTTATAAGTTGGTGTGGTTTCTGGCTACTCTGTCCTTGCTTGAGCGGCGGCGGACAGATGAACTGACGATGGCTGATATACTTTCCGAAATGGCAATTGTCGCTTGGCATCCGGTGTGCCTTTTCCGTCTCTCGCTAGGAAGGCAGGATAAGTTGCAAGAGGTCATTTTGGACTTGCAGCGCGAACACAACTTGGACGCAACCGATGAGGCCTCAGCTATTCGATTTGTGCTTGGCGAACCCTCAACCTGCAAAGCAAAACTGGCCCAATTTAAACGTTATGTTCCGACGCGATTTTTAACCCCATGGTTTGCTGAGGAGCTGCGTCCAATACCAGATGCTCGGCGCGGGCGTCAGATAAACCACCTTGCAAAGAACAGTCAGAAATCCCTTATCTCCAGCCCGTATTGGATTGACGGAGAGAGCATCCGATTCAACCAATCGTGGCTGCATTTTCTGACCGAAAATATGGGGGTTGTGCGTGCTTTTGCGGAACATCATTTTGCGCGCTACTTGCAAACGCGTAATCCCAATGTGCCAGGCGTGATCAATAAACTTCATGCGCCAATTAATCGGCAGCTTACCGACGCACGTAAATTCTGGTGTTCAATCCGTGCGCAATTCAATCAAAGAGGCCAAAGCCGGGGTTTTAGAGACATTTATTCAGACCAGCCATTGGGAGACAGATTTACCATTGATCATTTTCTGCCCTGGAGTTTTGTGGTTCATGATTTGCTGTGGAATCTGACCCCCGTGGAGCAATCCACCAATTCCGCAAAAAGTGACAGGGTTCCTGATCTTGATACGTATCTTCCGCGACTGGCCAACCTCCACTATGAAGCCATAAAAACCGGCAAGAAAAATCCAAAGATACTCGAAGATTACACGGATTGTTTTCGGATCAGTCTCGAACAATTGGCCACATTGAGTTCAAGCCAGATGGAGGCAAAGTTTTGTGAAGTCATCACCCCACAGGCGCAGATTGCCATGAATCAGGGATTTCAATCCGGTTGGAAGCTGGCTTCCAGAATGATTCCGTTGGTGATTTCCAGTGATACCAATCCAAACGCTGGCAATCCCGAGATTGAAATTTTACCGATGTTTGAAGGCCGTCATTTAAAGTCTGATTGCTTGCCATTCTACTCGCTCAAAGTCGCCGCAAGTGGATTTTTGGCTGGAGATGCGCCCAACCCGGAAGGCTATGTGGACGTTGCAAAATATGGTTTTACAAAGCGAATAAGTCCAGGGATGTTTGTTACGCAGGTCGTGGGTAAATCCATGGAACCAACCATTAAAGACGGGGCGTATTGCGTTTTTTGCAAAGAAGTTGGCGGAACAAACCAACGCCGGATTCTTTTGGTCGCAAAGCATGATTACACGGATCCAGAAACAGGGGACAACTATACGGTAAAGCGGTATCAAAGTCGTAAAATTGCCAATGAGGATGGTTGGCAACATGACAGCATTGAACTTGTGCCAGACAATCCAGACAGAAAAAAATTTCCCATCCTCCGATTTACACAAACCGACGAAGAAAATCTGCGTCCTATCGCAGAATTTGTCGCCGTGCTTAAACCAGCACCTAATAGTTGATGGATTAATTTATGCAGGCAGCCTGTCCATTTTGCCAGCCGGGGAACAGTGATATTGCTCTGCAAAATCAATTCTGCTACGCCCGATATGATCGCTATCCAGTCGGCAAGGGGCATTTGTTAATCATTCCCTTCCGGCATGTGGCCAACTTTTTTGAACTAACGGATGCCGAACGCACAGCCGCATTTGAATTAGTGTGGCAGGCCCGTACAAAATTGGTTTCAGAACTCCATCCGGATGGTTTCAACGTTGGTGTGAATGTAGGTGCGACTGCCGGACAAACGGTCATGCATGTACACATTCATCTTATCCCGCGCTATCAGGGCGACATGGAACGCCCCGAAGGCGGGGTTCGGGGCGTAATCCCTGAGAAACGAATTTACCGATAATCGCTGCCGTGCTGGCGCCGCGCCGGGTCAGTTAATTTGACGGGCCACTTTCTTTTTGAACTCGGCGGGCGCGAGCTTGCCAGTGGCCAGTTTTGCCAGGGCGCAGCCCTCTTCACTGATAACTGATAACTGGTCACTGACAACTGGTCCTCTCAGCCTTGCCCCGTCCATCCTGTCCATCCTGTCCATTAGTCCCATTCCTCCCATTTTTTCGTCTTCATTTTTCTACCAGCCAATTTTTTTGCCATGTCCGGCCCCCATTTTTCTGCAAAATCAGCTCCTTCTGCCTTTGTTTCGTTGCTTAATCATTCCGCATTCCGCAATCCGCATTCCGAAATCGAGTGTTCCGCAATCCGCATTTGTTTATCTGCCATGTCCGGCCCCCATTTTTCTGCCGGCCAATCTTTCTGCAAAATCAGTTCTCCCTCCGAATTTATTCCCTCCCGGAGGCAACCACCTTTCCTGATTTCATGTCACGCTCTCGCCCGTGGGTCATCACGGACCGCGCGTTTGCGGTCTGCCAGACACCGTGTGTCGCGACCCGCATGACTGAAAAACTATAACGCTAGAATACTATGAAAGATCAGGATACCCGCGACCGTTTTGTCCAACTCCGCGCCCAAGGCTGGAGCTTCAACCGCATTGCCACCGAACTCGACGTCTGCAAAAACACCTTGC